>CALEIW010000068.1 GCA_937876055.1 uncultured euryarchaeote | reverse complement strand
TTCGACGGTGGTAAGTGCGTCTCGTACCATCGGGGCGAAGATATCGATTGCAGCTTCTGTGCCCTTTCCAGTCAGAGCGGTTTGTGCTACTCCGATGAGTCGAGCATCGTCGACATCTACTGCATCGGCATCCATTTGTTTTGATGCTACTTCCATTGAAGTCCGGTATCCATCAACTAGTGTCAGTGGGTGTAGTCCCTTGGCGAGTAGGTTGTTTGCCTCTTCCAATAGTGCTCCACAGAGCATCATTGCAGTTGTTACGCCGTCGCCGCAGGCTTCCTCCTGAGTATTACCCATGGCGACCATCATTTTTGCAGCAGGATGTTTGACCATCAATTCGGCTACGATCTTTGCTCCATCGTTTGTGACAGCAGTCGAGCCGTCCGTTTTGTAGAGCATTTTGTCTAATCCTCGAGGACCATAAGTTGGCTTCAATAAATCGGAAAATACACGTGCTGCGGCGATGAGCTTCTCCTGAACTTCCGTTCCACTGGTGATGTTTGTTGAATCACTAACAACAACCACAGGGGGCTTGCCTTCACCCTCACTCATCGAGTCGGCGACCGATGAGGGCGTCATGAACCCTTGCGAACTCAACGGCGGCCACGTTTGCCCTTTCTCCGGCCTTTGCGCTTTTTTCCTGTGTGCTCCCATTGGCGACCAGAACGGCTACGCCAATCTTCCAAGTCGCCGGCTCCCCAGGAATCTTTCTCTACCCTCTTTCGAAGGCCTCTTGGTAACTCGGTTACTGACTTAACATTGAGTTTGATTTTACCCATGTCTTTCTCTAATTGGCGTATCGCATCCCCGCCAGGTCCAACCATTGAACCGACTGCGGAATCATCAACGAAGATGTCTGCCGATGAATCGGTTAGGAACTTAGCATGCAAGACTGATATCCCGGTAAGTCGAGATGCTTCTCGCTTCAATTCCTCAGCGGCCAGTCTCCAAGCTGGACTTCCGCCTTCTCCGCTTCCACCACTAACAGGAACGACTGCAATCTCGGAACCGAAGGCGAACATTTCGTGAGTCAATTCGCCACTTGGGAATCGCTTGATTTCAATTACGGGACGACTGAGATCTGACTCCATCCCCGTAGGTGCACGAACAA
>CALEIW010000067.1 GCA_937876055.1 uncultured euryarchaeote | reverse complement strand
CATGTGCTTCGGACCTAGGTTTGCACTAGCAGCCATACCAAGTCCTCCCTGCAAGACACTCGCTAGGTCTGTGGCGATATCACCAAACATGTTTGGAAGGACTACGACGTCCAAATCCTCTGGATCCCTCATTAGCCACATTGTGAATGCATCAATGTATGCTGCATGAGTTTCAATATCCGGATTTTGTTCTGAAATCTCATTGAATATCCCTCTAAATAATCTACATCCGCGTGTTACGTTGGACTTGTCAACACAAGTTACTGATTGGGATACTCCCATTTTTCTATGGCGATGTCGCGCTAAATCGAATGCGAAGTTGATGACTCTCTCACTTCCTTTCCGAGAAATTGGCCTTGGGTCCCATTCTACTTCTCCCTCAAGTCCAGGGAATTCTTCGATTACAATTGGCTCGTCCTTCTCTCCCTTGGCCTTCTGTTCCATTCTACGTAGAAGAGAGTGGTAGAGGCCTTCGGTATTCTCTCGAATCATTACCATGTCGACCATATCAGGTTGCCAGACCTGTTGGTGTACTCCGTGCACTTTGTGTTGTACACCAGGATAGAGTTTGATTGGGCGGACATTAGCGTATAGTTTGAGTCCGCTCCTAAGTCCAAGTATGACTTGGCCGCCCGCCATGTCACCATTTGGGAGTCTAGCATCTGGCCAGCCGATTGCGCCGAGAAGGATTGCGTCTGAATTATCTCGACAGTGTTCGAATGAGCCTTCAGGCCACTCCTCACCAGTTTCAAGATAATATTTGCCTCCGCATGGAATTTCGGTGATTTCAAATGAAACTGGGCTATGTTGCTGGAAGGCTTCGATTACCCTTAGCGCCTCGGCGATGACTTCTGGCCCGGTCCCGTCGCCGGCCAACACGGTTAGACGGTAGGCTGTCATCTAAACGCGGCAGTTGCTCATCATTCATCAATACAACCCATCTATTCCTTCGGCCAAACTATCCATTCGACGAGGTCTTTCAAGGCGATATTTGATAGACGGTCACCGCGAACATAGGTGACATGGACCGCAGCGGAGAGGAGGGTAGTGAATCATCTCGGATTGATGTGAATACATTACCAGATTCGTTAGTTCGCCTATGGGACACCATGCTGAGAATAGATCCAAACTGGGATTTGGTGGCGTGGTTGGAAGAACGTGCTAATGATGAATTAGAATTGGTCGAGGCTCATCTCGGTCGTGAGCGGTTGAGGCTTGAACAGCGGCTTCACAGAATCGAGACTTTGGTAAAGAAACTGAAACGGCAACGAGAAGTTGCTGGACCTGATTTGTTGGGCGATCCGCATCAGAAAAATCTCTTCGACATATTTGACAAATCAGTCAACACTCAAAGTTCGGAGGCTTTACCTGAAGAGAACGATGAACCTGTAGTTTCTGGTGGAATTATGGGGGTTGATGATGATCCATTGCTAGCGATAGTTGCAGAACATATCCTCGGAACAATTGAGGTAGCTTCTTTGGAGGATTCTAGTCCTGTGCATTTCGACGACATTATTGACAGATTACAACCGATGGGGATTTCGGTCGACGAAGTCGATGAAGCCATCGCTTATTTGCTACAACACCGCGAAATTATTGAAATTGAGCAGGATTTTTTCGGATTTAAACCCTAAAAAACCGCCTCGAGTGAGGTTGGTTGCAACCGTTCCATTCAAAGTAGAGACCCATGTGGGGTGGCGCGTCGGTGCCATGGTTAGCGATGCTTCGGGATGGTATGCGCGACTGGACAGGTCGTGCGAGAATAGAATTGAACAGCTTGAACGTTGGTTAGATGCTTGGGAAGAATCGATTCGGCATAATATTCCAATCGCCGCAACAATGCCCAATGACTGGCCTACTCTACCTGCAGGGCTTCTATCTAACCCAGGTGCTGTTCTCGACCACATGCTGGCTCGCTACGATGCTGAAATTGATGGTCGATCTCCACGCGGAGCATACGCTACACCTGCTCGATTTGCGGATGCTATGCTAGCTGATGAATTGGGCGAACGGGGCGCAGATAGTGACCAACCGGTGCCTACTGGAATCTCCCTATCGGCTTTACCTCCTGGCTTCCGTGCTTTCGCTGCACAGATGAATGAAGCCAATTCGAAAGATGATGGAGACGAGGTTGATGAAGAGGTTACTGCAGGAAGAAAGACCGCTTCTGGAATCCCTCTTCCATTTGCAGACCCTGCAGTTGGAGCTGGATTGTTCCCAGAACGTCTCCTAAAGGTTCACTCAGAAAGAATCGATGGTCTACCCTCCGCAACCAAGAAGGAGGATACGATTCGTCTTCTTTCGAAATTGCAACTCTTGGATATTTCAGATATTGCAGTTCGCTGTACTCGAAGAAGGCTGCTCTTAGTGCTTGCAAAATCCGAGCTAATCGAATTGGATGGAGACGGTGATGAGTCTAGAATTGGAAGAAAACAAGCAGAAGAATTGCTTGAAGTTAGCGTGCAAGAAGGTGATGCACTACGAGGAGCTTGGCCTTGGGATGAGAGCCCACGACTGCTAATCTGTAACCCTCCATGGCTTCGAATCAAAGACCGATTCCGAGGCCACCCCGATGGAAGCAATTTGCGCAAGGAACTATCTCGTGAATTGCGCAGTATTACAGAGCCGGATGGTCGACTCAGATTTAGTACACTTCTTGGAAATGTAAACTTGTATCGTTTATTCTTAGAACGCTCCCTACAACTCGTCGAAGAAGGCGGTCGAGTTCGCATGATTGTTCCAGACTCGCTACTACGAGAGAAGAGCAGTATACCACTTCGCCGATTAATGGTTGAGAGAAATAATTGGGATTCTGCGTGGTCATTCCCTGAGAGCCAAAGGGTATTCCCCGGTGTCTCGCAAGGCGTTTTGGTCATCGGGATCTCAGTTGGCGGTGAGACTACAAAACTAACCAGTTGGGGACCTCTTGAGTCAACTGACGTCCTTCCATCTGCAGGACTTGATCCAAAATCACCAAAATTGGAACTAGAGCGCTCAACATGGGCTACTTGGACGGATACTAATTGGGCCGTACCTAGGATGCCTCGCAAAGAACATGAGCGACGTAAGGTGCTGAATGCGATTTCACATTTGGCTGATTTACCTAGACTATCTGAAGACCATAACTGGCTGAACCCAAGTGGCGACCCTATTCGCGTGCGGGTTGGAGAAATTGACCAAACGACCTGGTCGGAAGACATTCGTGATTGGAAGCCTAGATCACGTGGAACCCCGTTTATTCGAGGCATTCACTTCAATCTAGAGAATGGTAAGGTATCGATCAACCACCCAGGATATACCTCATCGATTCCAAGAGAAGCATTGGAGCGTTCTCAAGCAATGTGGAAGGGGCCAATTGATGCAAGAGGTATTAGTCGAATCGCCTGCCAAGCAATCGTTAACGCACAGCAAAATAGGAGACTTCGCTGGGTAGTTGTTCCACCTGACTGTGTTCTTGGCAATTCAGTAAACTTCCTCGAACTGCCAGAGGCTGTACAAGATAGTCTGGCAGAAGAGTATGGAACTCTAGAGCAAGGTTTGTTGTGGCTGGCCGAACATCTGAATTCAGATACTCTTGATCTTTGGTCGAGAGCTTGGGCGGCCAATAACAACGTCAACAATTACGAAATTGAGAATCTACCATTCCCGCCACCGGTTAGTATGACCAAGGTTGAAGCTCTTTAGACGCTTGATTAGTTTTGTCGCGTTGTCTGATTTTCGATTTGTGTCGGTTTAGCGGAAAGGTATCGGCTTGAGTCCGGAAATAGATTTCCGTTCCCCGGAGCAATTGAAGTGAATCGACCAAATTGGTTATTACGACCACATTGCGTACGCAGGGCCGTTCCGTCGCGTTCAGCATTAGGGTCAGAGGCAATAATATGGGAATTCATCCAAAAATCGGAATAACTGGGCTTCCACGTTCCGGCAAGTCCGCTGTTTTGGAAAAAGTTGTCAGGATGATCATTGAAGAGCGCAAACAGGAGAAGAGAGCTCGTAATGAAGACCCTAACGCAAAGCCGATTGTAGGCGGGATGAAAACTCGAATCATTATGGAAGATGGTCAGCGAGTTGGGTTCGAATGTGTCGATATCGTAACTGGTGAATCAGCAGTCATGGCTCATCGTGAAATTGATTCAAGAACAAGAATTCTTGGTTATGGAATAAACCCAGAAGCCTTGGATGAAATCGGTGTTGCGGCAATTGAACGAACCATGGAGGAATGTGAGATTTTAGTTATCGATGAAATTGGTAAGTTTTCAGTCGAAAGCGAGGCATTTGTCGAAATAGTGAGGCAAGCACTGAAGGCTGATATGCCTACCATTCTATCTCTACACAAGAAGAGCCGTCACCCTCTTCTGCAAGATATACGAAGAAGAGATGATTCACGTATATTGGAAGTTACTCCGGTAAATCGTGCTCTGCTTCCTTACAAGATTCACAAATTGGTTAGAGAAACCTACTGATTGAGCGAGGCATTCATCCCCTTTGGGCTGCTCAGAGTGTTACATGGATTCACCCGCGGCCCGACTTCGACGGGTGCTGATTGGTATCGCGATACCTGCGGCATTCCTTACCGCGCTAGCACTCGCTGAAGGGAGAATCGAGTTGGTTGGCTGCGAAGGTGATGCTTGCAATAGCACTAGCGAGATCGCCTTGGCATTACCTGCAATCGTGCTACTGTGCTTGATTGGCCTTGCGATTTTACGATTTTCGGATAACCGTGATTATGGCGACGGGGTACTTGACCGATGGTTCAGTAGAGAGCCTGAATCGGTTATGAGAGAAAGGCTCGAAGAAGAAAGATTCGATGCCAGCGATGAAGGTCTCGGTTCTCGTTGGGCAGAACTTGAGAAAAAGAACCTCGAAGAGCAATACGGCGAAGAAGAGTGATTCTTTTCACTTGATTTAGTCTAGTTTACGAATCGAAACCTTGACCCTTCGCCGTAGTCTCGCAGGCTCGATAACATGAGCGAAGTGCCCGCTGAATTGAGATATACGCCCGAGCATGAATGGATTCGAGTAGAAGGCGACCAGGCGATTATTGGAGTGACTGATTACGCTCAGGATGCTCTAACAGATGTTGTCTGGGTAGAATTGCCAGAAGTTGGAATGTCGGTTGGAGCTATGGAATCCTGTGGCAGTGTAGAGTCTGTAAAATCGGTTAGCGAAATCTACGCACCAATTGCGGGTGAGGTGACTGAAGCCAATGAAAGTCTCGAAGACGCCCCGGAACAAATCAATCAGGACCCCTATGGAGATGGATGGATTTGGAAAATGACAATCAGTGATGCTGGGGAGCTTGAAGGTCTTCTTGATGCAGCAGCGTATAGCGAACTGATTGGTGAGTGAGTATCGTGGTTGCAGCCCTCCACATCTACGTGGATGGCTCATGTGAAGAGAATCGAAATGTTACTGCAAAGACCCCTGCTGGCTGGGGATTCTGTGTCGTAGAAGGCGATACTGGTCTAGGTAGAGGTCGGGGTGAAATTGTCACCGAAGGTTCTGGTTCAGTGATTACAGACGAGACTTCGAATGATTTCATCGGTGCCGAAGTCGGCTCAAACAATACTGCTGAACTGAGTGCAATCGCCGCAGCTCTCAACTGGCTGCTCAGACAGGGAGGTAGCAGTTCAGTAGTTATTCGCGCCGATTCACAATATGCACTCAATATTGCCAATGGACAATGGAGGGCAAAGAAAAATCGTGACTTAGCCTCGCACGTCAGGTCGCTTTGGGATGAAGTCTCAAGTTTGCGGGAATTATCTGGTGAACATGTCAGAGCGCATCGTGGTCACCGTTGGAATGAGCGCGCAGATCATTTAGCATTCAGAGCGATGAGTGAGAAAGAACCGTTGCCGTTGCAATTTTGGAAGCCGGGTCAGAGATAGTCGGCTTATTCTTCCGATGTTGAGTCTGCAAGAGGACCTAGTGCTAACATTGAGTATGCACCGGATAAGGAAATTAGAAGTCCAATCAATAGTAATACCAAACCTGTTGGTTCTGGAAGATATTCTTGCAAAGGGTTTCCCGCTACCCAAGATAGGGCGATTGTGAGTACGCCTACTGCAAGAACCTGTTTTGATGACTTTTCAGGACTTTTCCAATTGTCTAGCCAAGGAATCAGGCCTTTTCGCTTGAAGGTGAACCGATACCAAGCGACGTACCAAAACCCTAGGCCTGTCATACCAATTATTCCTAAGGTGAAGGATTCGGAATCCCATGGTCCGGGAAATGAAAAACCTAGAATCATAGTGTTGAGGATTAGAAGAGAGCCAATGATTGCTGGAATGGATCCATCAGCCTCCTCGCTAGTTGTCACATGACTTCCAATCGGCATCAGGGCTTCAAATCGACTAAGCAGAAAAGTCATTCATCAGTGCCTTTTGGCCGTTTTATGAAGAATGGTTTAGTTTGGGAAAAATCCGTCGACCAAGCCCATCTTGATTTGAGGTTCGATGTCCTTCGAGAAGGATTACCAAGGGGAAGTGAACACTATCCAGGAATCGATGAAGACCCTCGAACCACTTTCTTATGCGCTTACAAAGAAGATGTTCTAGTTGGGTGTGCTACGCTACAAGTCGATGAAAGAGAGGGCTGTAAATTTCGAATTAGAGGGATGGCGGTAAGACCTAACCACAGGAACGAGGGAATTGGTTCTAGCATAGTCAAAGGATTGCAAGACTTCGCCAGAAGTCAAGGCTCTGGCATATGGTGTAATGCCAGAATCAAAGCAGTTCCAATGTACGAAAGGTGTGGCTTCGTAATTATCTCGGATTTATTCGAAATCGAAGGAATCGGGCTCCATCATGATATGCAATGGAAGCTTTCTGATTGACTTACATCATAATGTTAGCAGTGAACATTAGACCAAGTCCAATTCCCCAGGTAATTACCATTATGTTGAAATGATTTGGAGTCATTGGTTCGCCATCCCAACACATTCCTTCTTCGATTCCTTCATCCCTTAATCTATAGTAAGCAAATAGAACCAAAAGAAGCGCAAGAGGACCTGCGAGCCAATCCATAGTTAGCTGGTCGGATACCGGTCTGTGAACCTCAGCTCCTACGTTATCCACTAAAGATACATAGCTATTGATTAGGCTAGCAATCAGGAAGAAGATTCCTGGGTGAATTATTGCCCACTTACCTTTTGCTCCATCCAAAATTACCATCGCAGTCCACATCGTGTAGATTAGGAAAAGTGAGCCGCCTACTGCAACTGTTACCTTAGAAGGGGCTCCAAGACCAGCGTTTAGCATAGCAGCATCTGCTTGACCGATTCCGAATTCTTCGATAGTTTCCTCTGGGAAGAGAATAGCCCTGACGCAGTAGTAAACGCCCATTATTGTGATTAATGAAAGCGCTGCTAGAGCGGGCTTGTCCTGAATATTCACTCCCATCTTGAAGTCTGAAAGACCGTCGTCAACTTCATCTTCCGCTTTCAAAAAGAAATAACCAGCAGCGTAAATTGCGGTAGTGACTGGAGTAACATATTTTGGAAGATCGGATGAGTCAAGATCGCCCCAATACAGCCAGATTACAGCAGTCATTGCTGAAAATCCAATAATTCCAGGTATCATGATTTTCCACATACCCTTGGCGCCTTCGTTGAGGATTATCCCCGTGGAAATGAACATTCCAAACATCAATGCTCCATTGAATGCCGTTTCAGGCCCTCCATTTCCATAGGAGACCATTCCAGCAACGGTATCATTCGAAAGTAGAGTAAAGCACCCTTCTCCTCCGGTAACATAGCAGTCGGCCCAGAGCATAAAGTTCAGCGAATAGACTAGAGTGACTAACGCACTTATGCCAAGGCAAATTTTAGCAGGTGTTGACTTAATTGCAGTAAACATTACTTACAACATCAAAACTAGGCACTTAATTGTGTCTTCATTATGGAGTCTATATTTTAACTCGTCAGAGTTCCATTTTGGTAATCCAAAAAGGCTTGATGAATTTCCTCCTTTGTGTTCATTACAAATGGACCATACCGCTCGATTGGTTCATTTAATTCTGGGCCTGCAAAAATCAAGAATTCCGCTCCCTCTTGGGATTTGATTACAATTTCTTCCCCCTCTGAAAGTAGACCCAGTTCGCCGTCTTGGATTTGTTGTTTTGCCCCGATTCCAAATGCGATTGGGCTCTTTTTGACTCTAGTTTCATTTTCCAGATTTATCCCTCCTCCAAATACGTAAATCATACCATTCAAGTCTGCTTGTAACCGTTGTACTAAGCGTGATTCGGGCTTCATTTTGACGTGAATAAGTGTGATTGGTATCTTAGTGTCAATTGACGAGGTTATGCCCATGCATTCGCCCGCTATCACACGTGCCCAAACACCGTCTTGCTCAACAATAGGAGATACTGTAGACGGCACCTCTTGGTATCGCGGCTCCATCATTTTATGAGATGATGGGAGATTTACCCAAATCTGAAACCCATGGGTCCTGCCTCCAGTTTTGAGGAACTCCTCATGTGGTTCTTCACAGTGGATAATACCACGTCCAGCAGTCATCCATTGCACATCACCTGGGTTCAATTCGCCACTATTCCCAGCACTATCCTCGTGCCTCATCCTTCCATCCAAAAGATAGGTCACTGTCTCGAATCCGCGATGTGGGTGCCATGGTGCGCCTAATGCTTCTCCTGGCCCATAATCCACGGGTCCCATTTCGTCAATAAGCAGAAATGGACTGAGTACTCTTCCCATTCTGTAGGGCCTGCGTACCTTGAATCCGCCTCCCTCTCGGACAATGTGAGTTGGAACTATTTCGGTCACATTACGAGTGGTACGCATGTTTCATACACCTGAGGCTTCACGCTTAATTGCTAGTTTTCCAAGAATTGAGAGTTTCCTATACCATCATTAGCCGCCAAATTAACAAAGATTCATGGAAAATATACTTGCCATGCAAATTGTAGGTGCTATCACAGTACTTATTGGATTGAGAATGAACGTGGATCCAGTCGGATTCAACAAGGACATCTTTGGGGATGTTGAGGGCGTAGATAGTGGAGAGATGTCCGCTAGCAGATTGGCAATAGGCGGGGGAATAATGGCTCTTGGTTTGCTAAACCTATATTGTAGTATGAATCTTGAGGAAGGTACTGCAACTGAAACGGTTCTAATTGGAACTGTGATTGGACTTGCTACATTTTTCGTTACCATTGCCAGTGCAAAGTTCCGAGGATTTACATCAGATATCCCAAAACTTCCAATGATTGTATTGCCGACTCTGAT
>CALEIW010000066.1 GCA_937876055.1 uncultured euryarchaeote | reverse complement strand
GCTTCTCCTTCCTTTTCGGCTTCTTCGTAAGCGTGATCGAGTATGCTCCATATGATTCGATCAATACCGAATGCAGGTTCGATTACATGAGGTGTGAACCATTCGCCGCTAATGTTAACGGTCTCAATTCTTCTTTCCACCATGCCTTCCTCTATGGTTACTGAACTTCCGTTTTCCAAGGTCAATTCAAATGGTAATGAATCTGGTAAATCGGTCAGAGACTCTAGAGCTGCAACTACAGCGCCCGCATCTCCCCTGAAGGTTGGGCCGATTACTGCACCATTGGGTGCTAGTCTATCTTTAGTCTGCGAACGAGGTTCAGCAAATTGCCTCCACGCTCTGAGTGACTTAGATTTAGAATGAGCCTCGTGACTCTCTAGGTCGTGGCAAGTTCGGTTAGCGATTCCGACACACTCTAACCAACCATGTTCTCCATGAATTTCGCAATCCCAGCAATCTTCTGCATAGTGTGCCATTTCGGTACTAGCGTGTTGACGGAATCGAATTTTCGCAGGGTTAACTCCTACTTCTATCAAGAAATCCCAGGTTCTAGCCAAAAACCATGCAACGGTCGGATGGCGTATGATTCCAGCATCTAGGGCTGCCCCGAAACTCATTCGCGACTCTCCAGCGTGAGGGCCATCCGGGTCCGGTACCAGTGCTATAATCTCCGTTCTGCGGTTTAAGTCGGTGACAGGAGGATTTTCTGGGTCGATGAAATACTCTAGCTCTGCCATGTTAAATTCTCTTAGTCGAATCATTCCTTGTCTGGGGCTAATTTCGTTTCTGTAACCCCTACCGGTTTGTATTGCGCCAAAGGGTAACTTTTGTCTGAAATGTCGGTATAATGCTGGGTATAACATGAACATACCTTGTGCGGTTTCAGGCCTCATGTAGGCAGTTCTGCCACTACTCATTGCACCGACGGTTGTGGAGAACATCAGATCCATAGGTTGAGCAGGCGTCCATTCTCTTTCGGAACAGGATGGGCATTCGATGCCCTTTGATAGTAAGTTATCTATTTCATCAGAGTTCAATGAATCTGCATTAGGGTGTAGATGCTCTACTAGGTGGTCTGCGCGAAATATTGAGCCACAGGCCTTGCACTCGGTCATCAGGTCGTTGAATTCCCCAACATGGCCACTAGCTACGAGTACAGACTCGGGGGTAATTGTTGGAGAATCGATTTCAACAATATCTCCATGACTCAACCAATGATCTACCCATTTTTGAGTCAGGCGCCGTTTTATTGCAGCACCAACGGGCCCGTAGTCGATTAATCCAGATACACCGCCGTAAATATCGAATGCAGGGAGTACAACCCCTCGACGCCTCAGCATCGCGGACAACCTCTCTAGTCTACGCTCGTCAGACATATCCAACAGCGTGGGGAGTATTCATCTGTCTTTCAAGCCATCCGCAAGTGACTGACTTACAAGGCTAAATTTACTACCCCTAAAAATCGCATCAAATCACATAAAATATAAATTTTTGAACATATTTTGCCCTATTCAGTACAATGTACTGTTTATTCATCCAAACGAAGTGTTCATGTACGGAATTATTCCCCTGTCGGGACATAGTGTGAGGGGAAGTAATGCCCAAAATAGAGTATGTAGAGGATTCTTGGGAAACCGAGCAACTGCTCGAGAGCCTGTCCCCACCCGTACGAAATTGGTTCAAGGATAAATTTCCTGACTTCACAGATCCACAAAAACTAGCAATACCTAGGATACTTAATGGCGAACATTTACTGCTATGTTCACCAACGGGATCTGGAAAAACCCTGACTGCATTCCTATCAATCATTGATGATCTAGTACGTCGTTCATTGGATGGAAGTTTGGATAAATCCGTTCAATGCATTTACATTTCACCTATCAAAGCGCTAGCCAATGATATCCAGAAAAACCTCATAGGGCCTTTGACAGAAATTCGTGAAAAATATCTTCCAAGCAGGGCAAAGGAAATCAAAGTAGGGCTGCGAACAGGCGACACTCCCCAAAAAGAAAGAGAAAGGATGCTAAGGGCACCTCCTCACATTTTGATTACCACCCCAGAATCTCTCGGTTTGGCTCTTGCATCGAAGAGGTTCAGGCCATTATTGAATGACATGAAATGGATGGTAATCGATGAGATGCATTCATTGGTGCCAACCAAGAGAGGGACTCATCTTGCCTTGAGTCTCGCATTAATGGACAACGTAATCGAATCGGATGTCCAAAGGATAGGGATTTCAGCTACTATGGAGCCTCTAGAGGCAGTTGCGGAATTTTTGGTAGCTTCCGATTCAAGGGAGAGTGATACTGAGCCTCAACATGTTGCAATCGCTAAGGTATCCGGTGCCCGAAAATTAGATCTCGACATTATTTTACCAACTCCTAGATTCTCTTCATTACCAATAAAGGAGGTTCTCGAACATAATGTTGAGCGGATTAAGGAAATTGTTGAGGCTCATACAACTACCTTGGTTTTCGTTAACACCAGACAGATGACCGAAACTACTGTTCAGAAATTGAAAATATTAGGCACTGCAGGTGTCGAGGGCCACCACGGTTCAATGGACAAAGCGATTCGTTTAGACGTAGAACAACAGCTAAAGAATGGCCATCTTAGATGTGTTGTTTCATCTTCATCCCTAGAAATGGGTATCGACATAGGTTCAGTAGATTGTGTTGTTCAGGTTGGTAGTCCTGGTTCGATCGCCACAGCCCTGCAAAGAATTGGGCGCGCAGGTCACCAAGTGGGTGGTTTACCTAGAGCTAGATTCCTACCTACATCTCCGCAAGATTTACTTGAATTAGTTGCACTCCAAAACGGTATTCTTAGAGGGTCAATGGATCTTCTAAAATTCCCTGAAAATTCTTTAGATGTTTTAGCTCAATTTATGATTGGTCTAACGATTATTCAAGAATGGGATATCGACGATGGTTATGAGTTAGTAACCGCTGCTTGGCCTTATCGAGCACTACCCTATGACGATTATATCGAGGTTCTAGACCTCCTTGAGGAAGAAAGGCGAGTATGGGTAGATTGGGAAGACAATCGCTTCGGAAAGCGCGGTTATGCTCAGATGATTTACTACACAAATATAGGTACAATTGCTCCCGACAATAATTACCTGGTATTCACATCTGACGGAACTCTAGTTGGTCAACTTTCTAGTGGCTTCGTTGCTAGCCTAAGAAATGGGGATGTGTTCCTTCTTGGAGGTTCTACATACAGAGTATCCAGTGTCCAAGGCACTCGAGTAAACGTGACCTCTGCAACGGGTTACAGACCCACAATCCCATCATGGGCCGGTGAGGCTAATTCTAGAACCAATGAACTGAGTTACGAAGTCCTAGATGTTCTCGAGCGCGCCTCACATATCGTTCGGATGGGGAGAGATGTTCGACCTCTGCTGATGGACGTATATGGCCTCAACAAACCTATTGCTAATGCGTTAGCAAATTATCTCGATGAGCACTGTGCAACAACCTTCCAAGTTCCAAGTAGGGATCGCATAATTGTCGAGCAGGTAGCAGCACCATTACCGACGTATATCGTAACTACTTGCAGAGGTCGGTCTTTCAATCTGGCTCTGGGTTATCTTTTCGCAGGTATTGCAGTTCGAGACAATGTACTGGTCAATGAGATTTCTTTTGATGAAAACGGCTTCATGATAAAGTTAAGCCATGAGGTAGAGGTATCAAAAATCCCTGAGTTATTTAGAGATGATTCCAGTCGAGAAGTACTGCAAAGGTACATGCTAGATTCACAATTATTTGCTAAGAGGTTCCGAGAGGTATCTAGTCGCAGTATGCTGAATCCTCGTAGAATTGGGGCTGACGAAGTAAGTCCAAAACAATTCCAAAACCGCGCTGAGCAAATCTTGAAAGCCCATAGACAAATGGAAGATTCCGTCGTCATTCGAGAAGCGATGAATGAGATTATGAACACCGACCTAGAGATGAAAGAATTAACAGATTTCATCGCTAGGATGGATAGTGAAAATGTACGCATTGTTCACAGAAAGGTGAAGATGCCATCCCCTCTTGGAATGACTCTATTCATGTCTTCATTCGAAGACCTGTTGAGTCTTCGAACTCGCGCTTACCTGATTAAAGACATTGACCCAGAAATTCTTCGTAGACTTCTCGGAGCACGTTCCCTTGCTACCGATCTAGACCGCGAACGGCTGGCGAAATACTACCAGGACAAGGTTGCGGTACCAGACTCTCCAGCTGGCTTACTCAGGTTGATGGACATGGGAGGTGGATTAGAGAAGTCTCTAACCCATCCTTTGTACTCTGAAAAATTGAAGAATGTAGAATTTGACCAGTTACGAGCTTGGGTTTACGAATTAGCCGAGCGAGGCCTAATTACCAAGGTTCGTAATACAGGTCATGAACAAATCGACGATAAATGGTTCTCGGAAAGAATGGCTGGAGTACACGGCACACTGGGATGTCTGGCTGTATCTGGTGCCGATGAAATGGACGACCTTCGTTCGCTTTACACTGGAGGTTTAACCTTCGAGATGGGTGTTGATTTCAAGGAAGGTCAACCCGCTACTTGGAAGGAGACTTATCTTTCCGACCCTATGGATTGTCTAAGGCTCAAATTGCTTGATATGCTTGGATCCGAAGGCCCTCGTACTTTAGACAAATTAGCAGCCAGATTACCCTTCCCACGAGGTCAGGTAGAATCGGTACTACAAGAACTAGAAATGAGAAATCTCGTTTCGATTGGTTTCTTCACTCAAACGGAAGATGGTGAGTACATCCTACGGGTTGATGAATATCGAATAACAGGCGGGCAGGTAGAAGTAGTAGATTATCGAACACTGCAGACCTTGATTCTCCACAAATCGTTCTCTCAATATGAAGAACCTGCTGATGCGATTAGGAATCTTATTTTGGTACAACGAAGGGACGAAATGTTGCATCGTGTAAAGGATTACAGATTCCGTGATTGGAAGGACATTAAACACGATCCAGATGTCATTAATGGTAGATTATTGCACAATCGTGTTGGGTATACAATGGAAGATCAACTTCCATTGGTTCTAGGGCTAAGGGGTGACCCTTGGCTTGGTCCTTTAGAAGAAGAATTGTTGGAGAAGATTCCTAAAGATGGAATGAGTCGAATGGAATTATTCGACGGTTATCCAAAAGGCAAAGAAAATGCTCATGTCCAAAGGTCATTGAAGAGTGCTCTTTCCAATCTAGAAAGGCAATTAGTCATTGGAAAGAAATACATCGAGTTACCTAATCGGAAGCGTTCACTCGCAGTATTCCATCGAATTCATGAAAGAGTCAAGCCGATGAAATTCGACGAGGCCGTGAAGACCCTTATTGAGAGAATTGGACCTGTCCGATTGCACACTTTGAGATTCTTTGTTTCCCGACCGGTTGAGGAATTAGCCGAGACACTTCGCGATTTGGAAAATGCCGGAAAAATCGCTCGCGTAGTCGCTCTTCAACCCGATCCTACCGACTATTATTCCAGCCATGAAGACGCAGAGAAACTACTCTCGCCAATGGCAGAAGACCGCAAAATGAGAATAGTATCCCAATCCGACCCATTCTGCTCCAGATTTATTCAAGAAGTTCGGCTGATGTTGAAACAGGGTTGGTATCATCCCGTTTTCAAGGGGGTAGATCCAGTAGGTAGAATTCTTATGTTCGTGGTAAATGATTACCTAGAAATCAAAGATATCAATATCCCACATTCATATCTAGATGAGTTCAAAGACACCTTTGATGAATTGCTAGAAAATTATCGTGATAGGTTAATCGATGTCTCTGTTATTCACGCATTCAACGGTGTGCCAGTACATGATTGCGATGAAAATGTGCAACAAATTCTTTCCGACCTAGGCTTTGAGTCAATGGGGGACGGAGAGAGGTACATCAGAGGTGGAATAGTAGATCCAATGCCTCGAAAGAAGATTAATAGAATTCTATTCCACCATCACTCCCTTCATCAAAAAACTCGACATGAAAATGAAACAATCGCACTAGACTATCTAAATGAATTAAGAGACGATTTCGCATTACGTGGACGATGTGAAATGTTCCGTGTTGACCTAAAATCGATGGCGGCTGCCCAGCAATTACACCAAGGAACCAATCTTAGAGGTCACTTGGTGTGGGCAAAAATGCCTCACTTCCAAAAGTTGTTGACCATCAGAAATGTACAAGCTCCAGAAGAAGACGAGGATATCTTGCAATTCTTCAGGGAACATCACGACCCTGCGATTTTCATGGAGCGCCATGCAATGCGTCGTGGTGAATTCCGCAAACTAATCTCTCCATTGGTCCGAAGCGGACACCTTGTACAGGATTATCGAGGTGGTTTCAAGGCGGTGGAGCCAATAATAACCACAGATTTATGGGAAGTTAAGCGAGATTATTTGCGCGACCTAGTGAAAGATTACCCTGTCATCACTTTGAAGCAAGTTGAGAGGTTAGCTGGCTCTCCTTTCTCGGCAGAAGAAATATCGGATGTTATGCGAGAATTCGAGGAAGATGGAACGCTCATCAAAGGATTCCTTGTAGACGATATGCACGATGTTTGTTGGGGTCGTCATGATCTGTTAGAAGGGTCAGATGCACTAACTAAAACTCGAGATCTGGTCATCCCTCCTTCTGATCCACTCATTCACTACTATGGTAGTTTATTGAGGGAGAGATTCGGATATGGGTCAGCATATCTCGTATTCCATAGAGAGGAACCCGTGGCGGCCTTCAAGGCTAATACTAGAGAAGGCGTAATTCATATCACTGATTTCGTTGGTGATTCTGATTTAGAAAAAGAAGCACTGAGAGTAATGAAAGAATTTGCTTGGGAGCATGATATGCCCCTGAAAGGAAAGCTCTACGAGAGATTAAGAAGTCGTTGAAGAATTACCTTTTCCTCTCAATTGTTTAGGTAATAATTGCATAATATTTCTGTGTAATTCAGGTAATAAATCGAATAGTGCAATTGCCAATAGAAACATCGCAAAAAGGCTAGCGGCCTTTGCAGCATAACTGTGAGAGAAATCGAACATATCCAAACCTAAGAATTGCCAATTTCGATAGTTGTCGGTTAACCATACAATTCCAGCGTTACGGAAGGTGTTCAGAATGTGTATGGTTGGAACTGAAATCAATAAACCACGAAATCTTCGATTCCAAGGGACGGTTTGTAGTGCCACTATTGCCCCTACAAAGATAATCATTGATTGTAGACCGGAGCAACTTAGGATGAACCCAATATTTACTTCCTCACCGGTAGAATGGTACATTGGGATGAAGAATCCTCCATCACCTAGAGGTTGGGTAAGAAGCAACATACTTCCATCCCAATCGCTCAATGGGACCTCTCCTCCATCGTGTAAATCAACCATTACTTCCCCCATTGTGTAGGATCCTAATCCAACGAATTCTAACATCCACTCAGCACTATGTGCTGTTAGCATAACGAAAGCGATGTTTAGGTATGGGATACAGTATACTACGTGGTAGGGGATCATTGACCAAGCAACCATGCCACGTAGCCAGACTATGGATTGTCTGGTATCTTCGGTCAAAAGGCTAGACCTTTGGGTTTCAAGCACAGCAAGAAAAATCCCTCCAGGTAAGGCTCCTGCAGTCATTATGATTAGAACAGGGTCTCCAATTTTCACATAATATTCCGATAGTAGGTAAATGAACAGGCCTAGAAATACCCAACCAGCACCTGCAATTTGCCCAGACCATTTAGCATTAGAATTAGAAAAAGAAGTGGCTAGAAAGGCCATTCCTAATATTCCGATTAGTAATCTAAGTGCTTCCCCAGAGGTGCCAATTGAGACGGCAATGGCTTCCAAAGCGACTCCTACAGGCTCCTCCATCGAATCGACTCCAGCCATCAACTCGTAAATATGATGCCCTCGCCGGTTTGCTTTGGGAGACACATGGGCTTCGATTTCGAATCATTCGCTGAGGGTTATCTCAGTGATTTGCGAAGAACCCTTTCTGAGGTCTCCAAATCCCAAATTGAAGCCCTATGGATTGAATTATCTGCAGTTGCGGGGAGAGGAGGTAGTATCCACATGATCGGTAATGGTGGAAGCGCCGCAACACCTTCTCATAGTGCAGGGGATTGGTCCAAAGAACTAGGTATTCCTACCATCGCTCATACGGACAATATATCTTCATTCACTGCATGGGCTAATGATACCGATTACGCAAATGTATTCGCGGGGCAATTGTCCACTTTTGCTAAATCAGGAGACCTTGTTATCGCATATTCCGGTTCAGGTAATTCCGCCAATGTGCTAAACGGAATTTCTGCTGCTAAAGAAGCGGGCTGTAGAACAGCAGCAGTAACCGGTGATTACAACGGTGGAAAGGGCGGTGAATTAGCCCAGATGGTCGACGTCGCAATTGTTGTTCCTACTACTTCGATGGAGCGTATTGAAGATATGCAACTAATTATCAATCACATCGTAAAAGAAGCCACCAAAGCCAATAATGAGCAGTGATACAATGCTACCGCCTCATCGCGAGTCTGCGGAATTAACCGCCCCATTGAAACTACTTGACTTACCGAGTGGCAAAAGTTGGGATGGAAGAATTGCCTATCTCGACCGAGATGGCGTAATCAATGTTGGAAGCGAAAACTACGTGAATTCCCCTGCAGAAGTCGAATTGTTGCCAAATGCGGGCTTAGCAATTGGCAATTTGCGCAGGGCGGGATATAGAATAGTTGTGGTGACTAATCAATCACCCATTGGCAGAGGTCATTGGGATTCCGAAAATCTAGACGATATCCATTCGGAAATAAGAAGTAGATTACTACTTGAAGATTCAGATGCTCATCTAGATTTGATATTATTTTCACCATATGCTCCTTGGGAAGGTGCATGGGCAAGAAAGCCCAATTCCGGGATGCTAGAGGCGGGTAGACAACTTATTGACGCCGCCTCATCTAATGCTGATTTCGACAGCATCAAACTCCTTTATGACGCTGAATGGGTCGAAAGGCCTGATGAGTCAACCTCATTCATGGTAGGTGACAGAGGAGTCGATATGGCTGCTGCAGAAAACCACGGAGTCAGGGGGATTCGTTGTGATCCTGACATTGGTATTTCTGGAGTTGTTGATTCAATACTGGGGGGTGTCGCGTGAGCGACACCCATACGAAAAGTGTCATCCGAATAGGTTTGGATGACACAGACCATGTTGAGTATGCCTGTACTACCGAACACTTCAACCGTTTACTTAACCGATTGATG
>CALEIW010000065.1 GCA_937876055.1 uncultured euryarchaeote | reverse complement strand
GGAGAGGCTAATGCGCTCAAAGCGATAGCATATAGGATGACCGCTGAGGTTCTATTCACATCAATGGAGAGTGTGTGGTGAGATAAGGAGGTTCGCCCGTCGCGTTTTTTACTCAAAATCCGCATTTCGCATTGTCACAAGTATTGCGGTAGCTCCTAATGCGAGCAGCATCAGCAAGCCAATCAGCACCAGAGTGGTGGAATTTTCTGCAATCCAATTTGTCCCTACTCCTCCAGAGGATTTCTCATCAACTAATTCTATTGTGTGTGTCTGAGACTCTGCTGGTGTAATTGATTGGAATATATCCGACCCTCGAACAAGGTAATCTATCTCACCCTCAGATAAACTAGAGCGGACATCGATTTGTATGGAATATATGCCGTCTCCTGCAACTCTGTCACCATCTTGACCATCGTCGTTCAACAATAGCCATGTTTCAGATTTACCAATTGGTGCAAGACGACCAATTTTCGCCTGGGTAGAAGATACTCCATCTGGATCGGAAATTGATACTTCCATAGTATATGTTTTCTCACCAGTTTTAGGAATCTCGATTATCGATACCCATTCACCCTGATCAAAGAAGGATACATTGGTTATCTCTGGTGCTTCGTTCAAGACTTGAACTACCGAACCGCCATCTATGAGGGCACTAGCACCTTGGTTATCTTCGACCTGAATAGGAATCGTCCGCAATCCAGGTGCTAGAGAATCAGGTAGGACAAACTGGCCAGTCCATCGACCAGTACTGGAGTCTAAGGATAGTTGAGTAAGCTCTCCGCCGGCACTGAGTAGATCGATTACTACCGATTTCACACCATGCCCATCCTCTACCTTGAGACTTGCAGAGATTACTTCACCCCGATATGCAAAGTCAGGCGTATAGACGCGCGAAGTTATTCGGGGAGCCGCATTTGAAATTTCAACATAAGCAGTTGTTTGAACATCCGTCCAGAGGTCATCCATCTTTACTGGAACGGATAAATTTCCAAACTCTAGACCATCGTGATTTATCCTCGCTGTCCAAATTGAGTCTTGAATTACCTCGTCACCGTTTAGGCCTGAGTCTGAAAGAGTGATTATTCCTAGACCAAATTCACTCAAATCGACCATCACACCGACCACGTCGGTATCGACATCTTCAATCACTGCTTCTAGGTGAGCAAAACCACCTTCGGTGAATAGAATACCTTCTCTAAATCTCAAATCAAGCAAGGTAGGAGGAGTATTTTCTGCAGCGGTGATTACCGAGGGGTAGAGTACCCTCTCAAGCGTCTGATGTTCAACCACTGTAACGGCTTCTGATTCGCTATCATTTTCGCCTCCTATCGGCAAACCAATATCGATTATTCGATGGACTTCGTGCAGCATACCAGCGAGCAATCCCTCGTTGATTACCGTCCCATAAGCAGTGAAATTGTCTAGGGATTCTGTATCCTGCCACTCAGCCAATTCGACCTCATGTCCATCGGCCATACCCATCCTAATGCCGGTGATTTCTATCCTCGGGCCAATACCATCGCTTGAGGTAGGGAAATTATCTCCGATCATATATTTGTCAGGTACAATACCAGTTTCTCTGAAACCCGTGACATTCATGTCGCCATCGTACTGAGGCCTCTCGGGCTCCAAAATTATCGGAGAATTTTCCGGATATTCATTGCTTGTAGTGCCATTATCCTCAACATATAGGTAGCGAACTGTTCTGTTCGCCCAATCTGTTTGAGGGACAGTGTATTCGTAGGTCAAATTATGTTCCGCTTCAATTTCTTGGCCGATTGGGCCAATTGGAGTTCCTGAAATATTGAACCATAATTCATTTTCAATCACATCAACTTCGAATTCTTCTCCAGTAGCATTCGCTTGAATCAGAGATTTGTCTATTTGGCGAACATATCCAAACGAACCACTTGCATCACCAGAGTATTGGCCGTCGACTATTATGCGATCCTGTACGACCTCTCCACCGACTACCTCGTAGTGAATGTCTGGGACTGTGCCATTGACTTGAACTTCGAATTCACTATCTTCGATAAGGAAACCAAAATCTCCAGAACCTTTGATTTTCAGTAATTGTTCTTCGCGAACTCCATCAAGCCATTTTTCTCTAGTTCGGAATTCATCCAATTCAATTGAGAACGCTTCATCTTGGGTCTGAAGGCGAATACTTAGATTAGCCTCAATTTGAGTATCTGATAAACGACGAACGCCATCTTCATCCCAGGTTTCGATGTAGAATACAGATAGTTCTCCATATCCTCCTTGGGTACTATTGTTCGAGCCTCCGTTGTAAGAAATGTCCCCATTGGCTTCCAAAGTCAGTCGCTCTGTCAATATTCCATCTTCCCAATCTCTGAGGATGTATGCTTGGTATACATTGGCCTCTACCTCGATTAGAGAGTCCTCTGAATCACTTACGAATTCTAGGCTACCCGAGCCACGCATCTCGAAAATTTGACGGGTTATTTCTGTACCATCATATGTCTCATTCATCCATACGTTATGCAAATCAAGAGTCAGATACATCTGGTCGCTTCCAGTGTCTAAATCAAGAACTAACGAGCCGTTTCCTAGTTCACTGGAACTCAGACTTTCACCGGTTCGCTTCTGCCAACCTCTTCCCTCGAAATATAGGCTTGAACCTCCTTCTGCCTGATTCTGCAACTCCCAAGTGGTTTCCCGAGTGATTTCGTGGTCGGCAGAAGGTTGGTTCCACATTGTCATATCCAAGGAACGCGAACAAGTTGCTTCAGTCGAACTGACTTCGATAAATACCTGATCGAGGAATGTCGGCTCATCGGATAGCACAATATCGATTTCACCACCCGCTACGACGTAGCTAGAGTCAGTCTCAGTAGCGATGATTTGGCCCTCTCTGATGTGTTGAACATCGATTGTTACCCCGCTTGGTGAAGTTCCATTCTGAAAAGCCGGATCGTAGGTGGTTCTGTATCGATGAATGACTATTTCCTGCCATGTTCCGTTTTCATCCAGGGCCCAATCATAATCCCAATCTACGAGAATTTCGCATGATTGAGCGGGATCAACTTCGTCTGCTCCAGCAATGCCAGCCATTGGTGCGAGAAGCAATAGCGTGAGCAACAAGGCGCTCTGGAATCGGTTGTCCACGTTTACACCCTTCAGTGATATTGTTTGTACATTTGCCCGTCACGATTGGGCTATTGGAATCAGAATAGGGGTTCTTCCCAATCGTCTTCTTCGTCTTCATCGGTCATTCTCTCTCGCCATAGAGAGGTTGGAACGTCATCGTAAATCCCTGCGTATGGGTCTTCGTCTTCCTTGTTTTCGGCCTCGGACATTGCTCTCCTAGCAAAATCCCTGGCATCGGGTTTGAATTTCCAATAGTGAATTCTCCATTCCCGCCCGTCCCAAAGTGTTGTTTCCTCTGATTCCGTAGTAAGCAATTCATAGTCTTGTAATTGATAGAATAGGTTACGATCTGTAGGTTCTAGTGCATTGTCGATAATACGATTTGAAAAACCGAAGAAACCTAAGGCGTGTTCAGCAATCGATTCGGCGACGATTACTTCCATTTCCGAATCGACTTTACGGCGGATGGCCTGAGTTAACTCTGCTAGCGTCATACCCATCGCACCCTCCTCCTGTGGTAGAATATGGAAGCCCGTTCTTTATCAACAATCGCACATCGAGTCCACGATTCCAATAGATTAGACCCGAAGTGGTTAATCGAATAATGACTCGGCACAACGCATGGACGGCGAGGCTACCCCAACCTTCCTCGGGCTCTCAGAGTCAAATGAAGGTCCATGGGACGTGGTCATTCTTCCTATTCCATTTGAGATGACGACTAGTTGGGGCGACGGGACAGAACATGGACCTGCGGCCGCTATCGAGGCGAGTTCGCAGGTCGAATTGTACGACCCATTGCTCGAGGAGGAGTTGCCTTGTGGGCTAGCATTTCATACTGCACAGCCTTGGAGTTCTGAGGCAGGGACCCTTAGGGAACAATTAGATTCTATTCGAGATTATCTTGTTCCGTGGTTTAACTCGGAACAATTTCCTATTGTTTTAGGTGGAGAGCATGGACTCTTGCCACCGGTGGTGGAAGCTCTACAGAATCACCCCGCTATCGCTGGTGACCTATCCAAACTCACAATAGTTCAGGTCGATGCTCATGCCGACCTTCGAGATTCCCTTAATGGTGAACGATTCAGTCATGGTACTGCTGCGAGGAGATCTTTGGATTGTGGAATCGGCGGTCTTATGCAGATTGGAATTCGGGCATACTCACTCGATGAAGCGAAGTTCGCAGAAACCGATGATCGAATTGAGACGTTCTATGCTCAAGACCTCTTCAGTCCATCTGCTGGTATGACTATTTGGAACTCTCTAATTGAAAGAATTAGCCAATTGAGTGGACCTATTTGGTTGACTTTTGATATCGATGGCTTAGATGGATCATTAGTTCCCGATACAGGCACACCAGTTCCCGGCGGTCTGACTCATTGGGGTGCGGTGGAAATTATCGAAGGGTTATTTGCCAGCAGCGCTAAGATAATTGGAGCCGATGTGAATGAAATTGCTCCCGGCGATGATAGATTAACACAATTTAATGCAGCATTAATCGCAACGAAGATTATTGCCGCACATATCGCTAATCGAGATTGAGTCGAATTTTGTAAAGTAATCATGGGAATGATTCTATGCAATAACCCCTACAGCGGCGCATGCGCCGCTGGTTGACGCTATTGATTGTAGCATCGATGCTCGCTGTATCAACCTCACCTGCAGCTACTGCACAGATTGGTCAACCGGACATTATCCAAGAGCATTGGTATCATTCCTACGCAACTCTAACCTTAGATCTAAACGAATGGGCGGATGACTATCCCGAAATCGTCGAGATGTTCAGCATAGGGAAGACTGAATTGGGAAGAGAAATTTGGATGTTGCAAATTTCGGATTGGAGCCAAGAAACCAAACTAGATGGAAGCGAAAAAGACGTTGTTTACATCGATGGAGGACATCATGGCAACGAACATCTTGGAACTGAACTTGCTTTCCTAGTTGCCGAGTATTACATCGAGGGTTGGGCAGACGGACAACAAGACGTTCTCGATGTATTAGCCAATACTGAATTACACATTTTGATTATGTTAAACGCGGATGGTAATGACCACGACACAAGATGGAATATCAACCAAGTTGACCTAAACAGAAATTACGACCACTACTGGAATACTTGCCCTACCACCCAACCTGGAAGTAGTGCTTTCAGTGAATCCGAAACTTTGGCAAATTCGATTTACATGAACGAAGTTGTGCCCGATGCCGACCTATACATCACCATGCATACCGGTGTTTGGATAATGCTCTACCCATGGGGTAAATGGCCAGAACAGCCATCGGATTGGGAAATGTATCATCACATTAGAGATGAAGTAAATTCAAACATTTCAGATATCCCTATTCGTAACGCTAACCAAGGACTATACCCTAATTGTGGAACCAGTCGTGACTACGGATATGGGGTGATGGGTTATCCAACCTTCACCTTCGAGACCGATGACGAGCAATTCCTCCTTGGAACCATAGAGCCGCTATCCCAAAGACTTGGTGAGGAACTGGATGTTATGAAATATCTAATCGATAATGTCTGGTATTGGCGGGCTCGACTGGTTGTGGAAAGCATCGAGATAAAAGGTGATGAAATAGATGCTCATGTAGTAAATCTTGGAAGAGCGAGCACGTCGAATGTCACCTTACAATATTCTGATTCAAGTGGCCAAGTGCTATGGAATTCATCCCTATTTGGAGTAAACGCTACGAATCAAACCAAGATCACCTTAGACGCTCGAAATCTAACCCTAATCGAGGATGGAAACTGGAGTATACATTACCAAAAGAGAGTAATCGATGCTAGTCAATGGGTAGAAGAAAACATTGACTACTCTGTTGTAGAAATCTCGCAGAATAAAGAAGGGTTACTACCCGCTCCCTCTATGTTTATTCATCTATTTTCAATACTATTTGCGGCTTTTGCAGGAAGAAGGAAAAATATTGATTTTTGAGCGGAAATTAAGTTTTAACTCTAAAAAAACCTATTGAAATTAAGAATTTCTTTTGAAATTCTTTGTATATTGGAACTTTTTCCCCCATCTATGAAGGTGAGTTGTGCTAATTTTGACCGAACTGGGGAGATAATGATTATTCCTGTATTCAAGGACTTTGATAAGGCCCCGAATAATACCACCGTTGGCCTCGGTCGAGGGCAAAGTATTGCTGTTAAGGCCGCAGCTGCAAGCGATGCAATTTCTGGAAAGGTTGGAGAATCACTGAGTGTTTGGACCAAGGGCTGTACGGTTATTTTCATCGGTGTTGGAAAGAAAGGCAAACTTACTCACAAAGTCGCTCGAGATACTGGAGCGAAGTGTCTTGCTAGTCTATCTAAGGACTTAGGTAATGATATCGTAATCCGATTTACTTCGGGATGGTCTACAGAAAACATGACCGCTTTTGCTGAGGGTATGATGCTACGAGATTATCAGTTTGATAAATATCAGAAAGAGGACGAAGAAAACAATCACGATGGTTGGACATTAGAATGTCAAGCACACGACCGCCATCTCGAAGCATTGAGTGAATCAATTGAGAAAGCAAGTCTTGTTACATCCGGTGTTCACCTAAGTCGCGACCTAGCAAATGAACCAGCAAACCGATTATACCCTGAAGAGTTCGGTCGCAGAGCCCTTGAATGGGCTGAAGGCAAGGATAATGTCGAGGTTGAAGTATGGGATTATGCACGACTACAGAAAGAAGGAATGCAGGCAGTAATCGCTGTTGGAAAAGGCAGTATTCGCAAACCCTGTATGGTATTCTTCCGATTAAATCCAAACGTACAATCAGGCGAGCAGGTGCCTTGTATAGTCGGAAAAGGTATCACCTTCGACACAGGTGGGATTTCGATTAAACCTAGTCAAGGCATGTGGGATATGAAGTACGATATGCACGGCTCAGCAACCGTTTTCGGACTATTCCAAGCACTTTGGGCTACGGGATATGAAGGCCGAGTTAATGGAATCACCTGTATGGCCGAAAATATGCCTAGCGCAGAAGCCTACAGACCAGGAGATGTTATCGATACATATTCTGGAAAAACTATCGAAATTTTCAGCACCGATGCAGAGGGCCGAAATGTACTGTCTGATGGACTTTGGAAGGCCGCAGAGCTAAATCCCTCATACATCATTGATCTTGCTACCTTAACAGGGGCTTGTGTTGTTGCTTTGGGACAAGAGGCCTCAGGACTTTGGTCAAATGATGACAACTTGAGAGATAGTATTCACCAAGCCGGTAATTCAGTAGACGAATTGGCTTGGCCTATGCCACTTCTGCCTGCCTTTGAAAAGGAAATGACCAGTTCCAAATTTGCAGATGTCAGAAATGGCGGTAAGGGACGCTATGGCGGGGCCAATACCGCAGCCGCTTTCCTCAAGCAATTCATTCAGGACCGTGAGGACGAAAATGGCGACAAGTCAGAAATTCCATGGGCTCATCTAGACATAGCAGGAACCGCTTGGAATGTAGACACCAACGCATGCGTCGCCCACGGAGGGACAGGGGTTCACGTGCGAACCTTGCATCACTTGATTACTCAGGGATGATTCACTCGTCTGCATCGTCGCCATCGACCACTTCGAAGTCTGCTTCGACGACACCATCGCCATCGGCAGCTGCTTCGTTAGCAGCCTGTTGCTCAGCCATTTCTGCCGCAGCCGCCTCGTATAGCTTGGTAGAGACACCGTGCATGACTTCTTCCAATTCGCCCATCTTGGCTTGAATTGCAGCGTCGTCAAGTTCTTCGAAATCAATAGGCTGACCTTCATTCATAATGAGTCCTTCAAGTTCATCCAACTTCTCATTCACTGGAGCCTTGTCGTCATCAGACAACTTGTCTCCTGAATCTTCCATCATCTTTCGAGTTTGGTAAACGATGCTATCAGCCTGGTTGCGTAGGTCCACTCTACCTTTACGGCGCTTGTCTTCCTCAGCAAATTCCTCGGCCTCAGCAATCTTTGATTGAATCTCATCTTCCGATAGAGAAGTTTGACTTTCAATCTTAATCGATTGTTCAGTCCCTGTACCGAGATCCTTGGCCGATACGTTCACGATTCCATTTGCGTCAATATCGAAGGTCACCTCAATCTGTGGAATTCCACGAGGTGCTGGCGGAATCCCCATGAGGTGGAATCTTCCCAGTGTTGTGTTGTCTTTGGAGAACTCTCGCTCTCCTTGTAATACGTGAACCTCTACAGCTGGTTGATTGTCAGAGGCGGTAGAGAATACTTCTGAACGGCGACTAGGGATTGTAGTATTACGCTCGATCATCATTGTAGTCACACCACCTAGGGTCTCGATTCCGAGAGTAAGTGGAGTAACATCGAGAAGTAGTACATCGGTTACTCCTTCATCGCCAACGATTATTCCTGCCTGAAGTGCAGCTCCTACAGCAACCGCCTCATCGGGGTTGATTCCCTTGAATGGAGCCTTACCTACTTCATTTTCGATCGCAGTTTGTACTGCGGGAACACGTGTTGACCCACCTACTAGAATGACCTTGTCGACCTCTCCCTTCGAGACGCCTGCATCCTTCATCGCTTGACGGGTAGGAGCCATTGTTCGCTCGATTAGATTGGCAATTAATTCCTCGAATTTCGATCTAGATAGGGATAGGTCAAGATGTTCTGGCTGTCCATCACGCATGGTGATAAAAGGCAGATTAATCTGAGTAGTTCCGGTTCCAGATAACTCGATCTTTGCCTTCTCAGCAGCCTCTCGTAGACGACTCATGGCTTGCATATCACCTGACAGATCAATTCCCGTATTCTTCTTGAACTCAGATAGAATCCATTCGATTACGACATCGTCGAAATCGTCGCCACCCAATCGATTATCTCCGCTAGTTGCCTTTACTTCGATCTGAGGTTGGTCGTCAACTAGGTAAATTTCTAGAATTGAGACATCGAAGGTACCACCACCGAGGTCATATACCAAAATCGTCTGATCGTCCTCCTTGTCGACACCATAAGCCAATGCAGCTGCGGTAGGCTCGTTGATTATACGTAGCACTTCTAAACCAGCGATTCTACCTGCGTCACGGGTTGCCTTTCTTTGTGCATCGCTAAAGTATGCTGGACAAGTAATGACAGCCTGTGTTACCTCTTGTCCAAGGTATGCCTCAGCATCGGCCTTCAGCTTCTGTAGCACGTATGCTGAGATTTCTTGTGGGGTAAACTCATCGTCGCCAATTTTTTGCTTCCAATCAGTACCCATTTCTCTCTTCACAGACATGATTGTACGTTCTGGGTTAGTAACCGCTTGTCTCTTTGCGGTAATTCCGACAAGGCGGTCTCCATCTTTAGTGAAGGCTACCACCGAGGGGGTAGTTCTACTTCCTTCTGAATTCGGTATTACTGTGGCCTTGCCACCCTCTAAGGTAGCAACGCAACTATTCGTCGTTCCAAGGTCTATTCCAATTACTGCTTTACTCATTTCATTCACTCCATTGAGGTTTCACTCACTTTCGTCGGCTGTTGTAGCCTCCGAATTGATGTCGAGTTTGACATCAAGAATTCCGTTGTTTAGGTCCCATTCGACAATATTGTCAGCCGAATGAGGAAGTGTATAGCGCTTCAAAGGGCGCATTTGTGTGGTTTTCATCAGTTGCAGTATTTCACCGCCACTGGTTAAATTAAGCTCGACCTCTTCTTGTTGTAGGTCGGTGAATCTGGATATATCTACGGTAATACACATTCTATCTTCATGGATGAATATATCATCTAATGGAAGATCATTATCGGGCTCTTCCGTTACTTCTTCCTCAACCTCAATCTCTGGGACTTCAGCAGGGGTATTGCCTTCAAATTGTACCTTTATGCCCATATTTCGGAACATCTCACCCATTCCACCTGGACCATTGAGCATGGATTCCATCTGCTTGCGGAACTCTTCGGGATCTACATCTGTTCCCATTTTTATTTCAGTAGAGGCCATTCGATCTGGATCAAGACCCATCTCCTCAAATTGATCGCGAACCTGTCGCATCATATTCTGAAGCAATTCGACGTCAATCGGCATACCCATGTCCGCGAACATTTTGGCCATTTGCTCGAGCATTCTCTCCTCGAATTCGTCTCTTTCTGGTGTACTCATTATACCACTACTCAACCTGAGGTTGTATAGTCCGAGTATTCTGTCATATTTGAATCAAACGGTGAATAGTACACTCGCGTGTGTGTGCGGGCGGGCGCACGCACGACGAGTGGATGCATTGCGATTTACACAACATCGCATTGAAAGCGGGGCTTTGATTCGCTATGTGCATGGTTGAGTCAGAGCAGGATGTTGCTTTGGAGGATACCGACCGTATAGAGGGGCGCTCTGCTCTAGTAAACAACACCAATGCAGCTCTGGCACTAGCAGGCGCTGTTAGGTCGACTTTAGGGCCCAGGGGCTCGGATAAGATGCTGGTCGATGAGAATGGTGAGATTGTCGTCACTAATGATGGAGTTACCGTTCTTGAGACTGCAAAGGTTGAGCACCCGACCGCTAATCTTCTCATCGCAACAAGTTCGGCTCAGGATAGAATTGCTAGAGATGGAACTACAACTTCAGTACTACTTACAGCAGAACTATTGCGCAATGCACTCGAATTATCTAGAATCGGAGTTCATCCAACAATAATTGTGAATGGATATCGTATTGCGGTGGAAGAATCACTATCTCAATTGCAAGAAATTTGCAAGGATGCCTCAGATGATGATTTGATTGCTACTACATCGACAACAATGGCTGGAAAGATCGATACTGCCTTGGCAAAGAAAATGACTAGTTTAGCGCTTGAAGCCGCTCATGCATTGGCAAATGAAGAAGGTGGTGACGATCTTGAGAGAATTCGAGTTAAGCGCCTGCAGATGACTGGTGGGGGAGCTGCAGAATCTGAAATCATTCATGGCTTAATGCTAAAGAAACAACGACTCGATTTTACCACAGACACTCATTCTGATGGTGGTAAAATCGCCATAATCGATGGTGGGTTTGAAAATCGAGAGTTGGAATTGGATGCACAAATTGAGATTCAAAGCACTGGAGTGCTTTCCGGATTCCAAGATAGGAAGAGGGCGAAATTAGCCGAACAGGTTGCTAGCCTTTCTTCACTGGGTATTGACCTACTTTGCGTCCGAGATGGGATAGCAGACGAGGCTGTTCCGTTGTTGAAAGACGCTGGAATAACCGCCTATCGAAGATTCGAAAGAGAAGACTTGGAACGATTATCGATTCTTACCGGAGCAAAGATGGTTCGAGAGGCGAATCGGATGTCTGCCGAGGATGTAGGAACTTACACCAATCGTACAGCGGATAAGATAGACGATGCTTGGTATGTTCGAATCGATGGTAAAGGTCGCGCTATGACCGCTCTTCTGCGTGGAACTACATCCACAATGCGAGAAGAGGTTAGCAGAGCCTTCGATGATGCTCTTGGTGTAGCGTTCCGGTTAGTTCGTGAGCCAAAGGTGCTTCCTGGTGGAGGAGGAACTCAAACTCATTTGGCTCGTCACCTGCGTTCCTATGCTACCACTCAGAAAGGTAGAGAGCAATTGGCAATAGAGGGCTTTGCAGACGCTCTAGAAGTAATTCCTCGTGTGCTAGCAGAAAATGCAGGACTTGATCCAATCGATGAGATATTGGCGCTATCCGCGGCACAAGTAGAACATGGTTCTTGGTTCGGCCTTGATGCGATGAGTGGAGAAAAGGCAGATATGGCTGGATTAGGAATCCATGACCCTCTTTTCGTAGCTCGTCAGGCCTTGACTGGTGCAACTGAAGCAGCGATTACAGTACTCAGAATAGATGACGTTCTATGGGCAAATGTCGAGCCAAGTACTCCTGATTGGTCGAATCAGATTGATGAAGATTGAAGGCCCGAAATCATTGCATCACAAAGTGCGTCTAAATCATACTCAGCCTTCCATCCCCAATCTTGCTTGGCTGCAGAATCGTCAACCGAGTCTGGCCATGAATCAGCATACTCTTGCCTGACGTCGGGCTTGAAATCACAAGTGAATTCAGGCACCCTTGCTGCAACCGCATCTGCGATTTCAGCGGCTGTAAATGAACAACCCGAGAGGTTGTAGCCCCCACGTGCATCACCAATTGAGTCGACTGGAGCATCCATCAGAGCGATAGTCGCACGTATTGCATCTTCCATGTACATCATTGGAAGGCGAGTGTCTGAACGAACGAAGCAATCGTAATGGCCATTTTCAAGTGCAGCATGAAAGATATCTACTGCGTAATCGGTAGTTCCTCCACCGGCGGGTGCCTTGTAGGAAATCAAACCGGGATATCTTATTCCTCGAACATCAACGCCGTATTGCTTCCAGTAATTCATTGCCAAACGTTCTCCGGTTACCTTGGTTTTCCCGTACATGGTTGTGGGGTTTAGTGGACAAACTTGAGGAGCATGTTTTGGAGCATCTGGGCCAAAAACAGCAATTGATGATGGAGCATAAACTCTCAACCCATGTTTTCTAGCAGCTTCCAAAACAGTAACTGTCCCTCCCACATTGATTCTTTCACATAATTCGGGATTCTTTTCTCCTGTTGCACTTAGGATAGCAGCCAAGTGATATACGGTTCCAATCGATTCCTCGGTTACTACCTCATCAAAGGCATCAGCGTCAATTACACTCAGATGCCTGTATGGACCTCCAACCACACAGGGATGATCGGGGATATCACGAACATCGCTAGCCACAACAGCATCGGCACCATGGAGAGCGCGTAATGCTTCAACCAATTCAGTGCCAATCTGACCAAGTGCACCGGTAACCAAAATCCTAGAGTTGGTGGCACCGGCCATGACTCTTCGGGGGTCAGACGATACTTAGACTTGCGAGACGCTCGCTTTAGCGAGTAATTTTGTAATTCAGAGAGCCAATGTTGATATGCGAGACACGTCGGCTTCAAACCCCGTTGATTGCATGAAGTATGTCGTAGTCACGGGCGGGGTCCTATCAGGACTAGGTAAAGGAATCACAGCTTCAAGCATCGGCGTTTTACTGAAATCCGCAGGACTGCGGCTTACTTCAGTAAAGATAGACCCGTATCTAAATAGCGATGCTGGAACCATGTCCCCATTCGAACACGGAGAAGTATTCGTATTGGATGATGGTGGAGAAGTTGACCTTGACCTTGGGAATTACGAACGATTCCTCGATGTTGCTCTAACTCGAGAAAATAATATCACAACCGGCAAGGTATATGCAAATGTCATTGAGAAGGAACGTAGAGGCGATTATCTCGGAAAGACTGTGCAGGTTGTACCTCACATAACCAATGAAATTCAAGATTGGATTGAGCGTGTGGCGCACGTCAGTGCAGATGGATCGGGTGAAATTCCAGATGCTTGTGTCATTGAATTGGGAGGAACCGTCGGAGATATCGAAAGTGCTCCATTCATTGAAGCGTTGAGGCAATTCCAATTTAGAGTTGGACAAGAGAATGTTTGCTTCGTTCACGTCAGTCTTGTTCCGGTTATGGGGCCGGTTGGCGAACAGAAGACCAAGCCTACTCAACACACCGTGAAAGAATTGCGAGGACTAGGAATAATTCCAGACATTCTAGTTTGTAGATCAGAAGTGCCACTAGAAGATGAGACTAGGGCAAAACTTGCAGCATTCTGTCACGTTGGTACAGAAGCTGTTGTTTCCGCACACGATGTTTCAAATCTCTATCAAATTCCGATTTCTCTTTACGAACAATCAGTATTGAGTAAAGTCTCAGAACATCTTGGATTTGAGGTTCCAGATACTCTACCAATGCTTGATGATTGGAAGGAAATGGCCGACAAGGTAGACCGATTAGAGGAGGAAGTTCACATCGCCATGGTAGGGAAATATACCGGCCTCTCTGACTCTTATCTTTCTGTTATCAAGGCCTTACAACACAGCGCGTATGCAGTTGATAGAAAACTGGTAATTGACTGGATTGAATCTACTGATTTAGACCCTCATGATGTTACCGAAAAGCATGATGAGGCTTGGGATTTACTAAGAGCAGCAGATGGAATTCTGGTTCCGGGTGGATTTGGTAATCGAGGAGTTGAAGGAAAAATCGCCGCAGCAAATTATGCTCGGATAAACAACGTACCTTACCTAGGGGTCTGTCTTGGTTTGCAAATTGCAACAATAGAGTTCTGTCGCAATGTCTTGGGTCTCGAGAATGCAAACTCTACAGAGTTTGATGAAAACACACCAAATCCAGCGGTTGTCTTCATGCCGGAAATTTCCAAGACCCACATGGGTGGAACTATGAGACTTGGAACAAAACCGACTCCATTCCTGGTCGATGATTGTAAAATGAGGCGTTTGTATGGAGATGCTGAGCATGTCGATGAAAGGCATCGACATCGCTACGAGGTCAATCCTGATTTGATAGAGAGGATCGAAGCCGAGGGTCTGGTTTATGTCGGTAAAGATGAGACCGGACAGCGGTGTGAAATCATGGAATTGGAGAATCATCCATATTACGTTGGAACTCAATACCACCCAGAATTCAAGTCAAGACCAAATCGACCAAGTCCGCCTTTCCTAGGTCTGCTAAAGGCTGCTGTTGGACAAGAAATATGATTTCTCAACAGGCGATTAGATGTGGGAACAAATCGTTGATTTAGCTCACAACGAAATTGTGGCATATCTTGGAATGATGCTGATTCTAAGCGCTTTTTTCTTGGAAACTAGAGATATTTTGAATAGTAAAGAATGGCCATATCTAGTGCTCATGGCACTAGGTTCAGGACTTCTTGCAGTCAGAGCATACTTGATCGATGAGTGGGCTTTCTTCATTCTCGAAGTTGCATGGTTTGCCGCTGCTGCATTGGGGATTTGGTCAATTACTAGGAGTTTGCAATAGATGGAACCGTATCTCTTTTGCGTTTTTTTCTGGGTAGTACTCGCTATCCTAGCACTTGCTTTTGAACGAACTGCAAATGATATTTCTGAGAATAATAAACCTGCAGATTGGTCATTAATTCAATTATTGATTCTTATTCTAGTGATTATCGTAGTCGCATATTACTTCATTGTGCTGGATAGTGGCGAACTCTGTATTGGCTTTGGACAGACTTGCAGCTGAATTATCAGAAGTTGGGGGCGTAAAGCAAAAGCAGCGCAACAAGAACTATTAGGGCTGTAGCGATTATCAAGATTAGAATAATCAACATTATTTTGTAAAACCATTTTTCCGTTTCCGAGGCCTGTTTGGGCAAAAGGAAATACATAAACAATATTGGGAGAAAATAAGCCGCCAAGGCCCCGAGTATGAATTCGCCCATACTCATGACAACACCTATTTTTTGATAACAAAAAAACCAATGATGATTCCAAGAAAAGCTAATTCTAATCTTTCATGTGTACTCGGCCAATAAAGAAAATCTAACCAAAATTCATCGATACCCCATTCCCTTCTTTCCTTACCGAAATCAGAAAATCTAGAGAACAGATTCATGATTGAAATTACGATAATAAATCCTCCAGTAACTAGTTTCCAAGAAGTTGATTTGATCTGTCCGATAAAGTACAATCCTGAGATTAACAATATCGAAAGGATTGTTGTTGAATACAAAATCCAACTTCTTACATCACTCATGTCACCGCCGTATTCGAAATAATCGATTATGTACCTAAATTCCCCGAAAGCAACGAATGTTGCAGGGATCAGCAGAACTAGACAAATTATTCCAAAGAGGATTTCGAATGGAGATTGCGACTTATCTTGAGGATTTCCGGATTGATTTTCGAGTGAGAAGCCTTCAGCAGAAGTTTCGAGCATGTTACTTCGTTCACTGATTCAAAAATGAAACTTATTCCGGAATTTCAAAAAAAAGAGGGAATCAAAGGGTACCCTATGATTCAATCAACTGAGACTGGTAGAACTCTTGTTGTACGATATCCCTGTAATACTTTCATGTAGCGCTTTCCAGCAAATTCCGCATCCAGGTCTGAATCTCCGGTTTCTATTCGTAGTCTACGCACTGTCAGTAACTTAGCGGGAGTGCATATTCCTAGAACTGAGTCAATACCTGCAAACCTCAAAACATCAGGTGAGAGTTGTAAATTCCCTCTACCAATTAGGAAGCCTTGACCACCCATTGGTGAAAGTAGGATGGTTACATCACCATCGTGTTCTGAAAGCAATTTGAGTAAATCTGATTCATTCAAATCTGTTCCAATTTGCTCACTACCAATACTCGCATCAATGCCAAGAACGGTGGGTTTAATTCCCACCATTTCTCCTATCGTTCGAAGTGTTCCACCTGAACCCCAAATTAGTAAGCGATTGTCCTCCATGAGAATTTCACGAATATGGTCTGCTAGACCTTCAACGATTTCGTCTTCACCGGATGCTTCCACACGTTGTTTGGTTCCTTGCATCCATCGAGGGCTTGCTGGAGTCATCGCTTCGGCGTACATTCTTACAACCCAACGTCCTTCACGGTAGATTTCCTCATCGAGATCTAGGACTTCGGTATTAGCCACCAATAACTCTCCATCGAGCCAAGCAGACAAGACTTCAGCAGCGGCCTTTGGTGAAGCCGCAAAACACCCAGAATGCATCTTCACTCCACAAGGAACTCCAATCAGAGGTAAGTTACCGCGACCTGCTTTTTCTAAGGCGGCTACAATATCTCGAGTTGTTCCATCTCCTCCACCATAGACCAGTAACTCGATTTCAGCATCAAGCAAGGTCTGAACTAACCCTGCTGTGTCTTCAGCGGAAGTTAATCCAGATGACTGATGAATAGTGGAGATACTACCGATTTCAGAGTCAATCCAATCCGTACCCATACGGCCTTCGCTAGTTACCCATTGCAAACTTGAGATGTCTTTTCTTAACCTTGCAAAATGTGCCAGAGCATCCTTGACTCGGGGGCCTGCTCTGTCCTCTGCACCCTGTGAACGGGCATATTCTGCTTGTCCATCCGAACCCTTCAGACCCAATCGGCCTCCAAGCCCTGCATCAGGGTTAACGAGTAGCCCAATGCGGGTCATACCTCGCGCAGCAGGCAGGCGTTAATATCCCCACAGTCCTAGCGATTAGTGAAATGCGCATCATTGTTGCACTAGGTGGTAATGCTCTGCTTAGGCGAGGGCAACCTATGACCGCTGAAAATCAGAGAGAAAATGTTCGAATTGCAGCCAAGGCTTTGGCACCGATTACAGAAGGTAATCAATTGGTCATTAGCCATGGAAATGGGCCACAAGTTGGACTTCTCGCACTACAATCCGCAGCCTACGAAGAAGTGGAGGCTTACCCATTGGATGTGCTCGGTGCGCAAACGGAGGGAATGATTGGTTACATGATTGAGCAAGAACTTGGAAACTTGCTTCCAATCGAAGTACCATTCGCTACAATCCTTACAATGGTCGAAGTTGATCCAGAAGACCCAGCCTTCCAAAATCCAACAAAACCAATCGGACCTATCTACAACCATGAAGATGCTAAACTTCTGGAGACAGAAAAGGGATGGGTAATGAAGCCTGATGGAGAATATTGGCGAAGAGTAGTGCCCTCTCCGGAGCCTCACAGAATTTTCGAAATGAGACCCATTCATTGGTTATTGGAAAAAGGAACAATAGTCATCTGTGCGGGTGGAGGCGGTATCCCTACGATTTTCAATAGCGAAGGGAATCTAGAGGGAGTTGAGGTAGTCATTGACAAGGATAGAGCGAGTTCTCTGCTCGCCTTCGAACTAGAAGCTGATTTGCTAATCATGGCCACCGATGCTGATGGAGTCTACCTAAATTGGGGGACTGATTCTGCTGAGAAAATATCGATCACCACTCCAGATGAGATTGAGAAGCATGAATTTGAGGCGGGTTCTATGGGCCCGAAAGTAGAGGCTGCCTGCGACTTTGTGAGAAGAACTGGTCAGCGAGCAGTCATTGGGTCGTTAGCCGATTTACCAGCCATGGTTGCAGGAAACGCTGGAACGCAATTTGTCATTGAACAGTGATTCAAACGTTGATTACTGAGGCAAGTCCCATTCCTATCGCATAGGATACTGCTGTGACGATTGCAAGGATTCCAAGCATTTCCAAAAAACGACTAAAGAAAGGTTGATTCTTCTTTACTGAAATCCATTTATTGAATCCAGCAACAACAATTACTCCCATGCACAAGGTCAGGCTC
>CALEIW010000064.1 GCA_937876055.1 uncultured euryarchaeote | reverse complement strand
CAATCTAAATTGGGGAATATAGAATCCTATATCCCCACCACCCGTAAGATTATATGCTCCGCAAATTTGTTCTGAAAAACATGTCATTAGCACCAACCGACTACGACTATGGAACTGAATCAAACTACTCCTTTGCGGCCTCAGTGACCTGCAAAGATGAAGAAACGCAGAAGATGTTTGTAGAAGGATACGGCCATATGCTGAACTACAATCATGAACAAGCAATTGCTTGCTTCAGCAATTGCACAGAATTAGACCCTAATTGTGCGATGGCATGGTGGGGAATTGCATATTGTCTTTCTTCAAGTTACAACTGGACTGCGGGGCTAGGTCCGGGTTATGATGCAATTCAACAGGCTATTTCGCTTAAAGATGGATGCAGTGAGTTAGAGCAAGACCTGATCATGGCTCTTTCGAAGAGGCACACGAAGGAGGCGCGAGACAATGCAAACCCTGCGGCCTTGAACATGGGTAACTCACCAGAACTCAATCAAGCATTTGCGGATGCTATGGCACCATTGTATGAAAAGTACAGCGGAAACCTCGATGTTACCGCCATATATGTTGAAGCACTGATGAATCTAAATCCATGGACACTATGGAACAAAGATGCTTCAACTGGAGAAATAACGCCTGTTGATGATAGCACATTGATGCTGATTAAGATCATGGAAGATGCATTCGAAAGCAGTGACGAAGCCAAGGTTCACCCTGCACTCTGTCACTTGTACTGCCACGCTTTGGAACTTTCACCGTTCCCAGAAAGAGCCCTTCCGGCAGCCGATGTTCTTCGAACACTGATGCCTGGATGTGGACACTTGGTACACATGCCGTCTCACATTGATGCATGGGTTGGCCAATGGAAAGAAGCAATGGACTGTAACATTGCTGCAGTCGAGGCTGACGATCGCTACGTTGAACTCACTGGTAATGAATCACAATTCTACAAATTCTACCGCATGCACAACCATCACTTTGTGGTCTGGTGTGCTATGTTCGAAGGGCAATACGAGACTGCAATGAAGTATGCAAGAAAAGCTGCAGCTACCTTGCCAGCAGGTGACGAAAACCACGGTGTCCGATTTATGCTAGCAGGCGTCATTCCAATGGGAGCAATTTTCCTTGAATCCTATGTGACGATGCCTTGGCACGTTATGATTCGATTTGGTAAGTGGGATGAAATACTGGCTGAACCAATGCAAACAGAGAAAGATGCATTCCCGGCAACCATTGCAACACAGCACTATGCTCGTGGTGTAGCCTATGCATCGAAGGGAATGGTTCCTGAGGCAGAAGCAGAACAAGTACTGTTCAAAGAAGCCCTAACAAATCCAGCATTGGCTGGGCGACTAATGCATAACAATTTGATGTATCAAGATCCATCTGAGGGTCCTTCAATTCTCAATGTGAATGCAGCCATTCTTGAGGCTGAGATCGAGTACCGTCGCCAGTTCCTCGCAAAGGCAAATGGTGAGGACTATGATTTCACAGCAGCCTTCGATGAGTTGCGACGAGGTGTCGATCTCTCTCTCAATCTTGCTTACAATGAGCCATGGGGACAGATGCAACCTGTTCGTCACATTCTCGGTGCATTGCTCTTTGAGCAAGGACACATCGAAGAAGCGGAAGAAGTGTATCGAGCAGATATCAAACTCTGGAAGAACAACATGTGGGGCCTACTCGGTCTGAAGCTCTGTCTTGAAGCCCGTGGTGATGCTCCTGAAGAACTTGCAGAAGTTACTGCGCTCTTCAACGAACGCAGTTCACGAGCGGACATTGTTCCAGCCAAGACATGTTTCTGTGCACAAGATGCATTGGATGAGAGTTGTTGCTGAGAAATTAGAATACGTTGAAATTAGAATCTAATTTCTGTGTAATTGATTCACAATCTTCTACGACTACGAACATAGTATTGTCAGAAGTGTAAATCAACAATTTGTCTTCAGAGTCTATCTCTTGATAGGCACAAATTGCATCCATTCTAATTCTCGTCATTCCCATTTCAGTCAAGGCCTTGATCCAGTTGGTCTTCATGGCCGCCGCCGACACCCAGCCCTATTTGATTCAAACGGTTGGTTGGTAGAATACCTCCAGAGAGAATTGTTTTTCGTAGATATTGGAAACTTGTCAGAATTTTTTTTGTAGATTAGGCTCATAAAGGGGAGTCAGGTCGGCGGGATGCTTGGAGGGACAATGATGGGAGTCATGAAGCACCTAGGTTCGGTCTGGAAACAGCCTAAGCAAAACATCCCAGCAGCAACTCGCCGTGAGAGAATGGCTGGATGGAGGCGCGAGCCAGTTTTCCAGCGAATCGAGCGCCCAACTCGCTTAGATGCGGCTCGCCGTGTTGGTTACAGAGCAAAGCAGGGAATTACCGTAGTGCGCACACGTGTAAGGCGTGGTGGGCTACGAAAGGGCAAGATCCACATGAAGAGAAAGCCATCAAAGGCTGGTATTAAGAAAATCACCATGGCTAAGTCCATCCAAAGAATGGCGGAGGAGCGAACAAGCAAGCGCTATCCTAACCTTGAGGTTCTAAACTCATACTGGGTCGGCGAAGATGGAAAGAACAAATTCTTCGAAGTAATCATGGTTGACCCTCATCACCCAGCAATCAAGGCAGACAAGCAATTAGGTTGGATTGCTGAAGGAAACAGCCACCGTGGCAGAGCCTTCAGAGGAAAAACCAGTGCTGGTAAGCGTGGCCGTGGATTGTACAACAAGGGTAAGGGTGCTGAGAAACTCCGCCCTTCCTTGAAGGCCCACAAGAACCTAGGAAAGTAATCCTTCTCGGGGCTAACTTGATTTCTTGCTTCATATCGGATGCCTTTGATGGCGGAGAGCGAAGTCAGTCTAATTCGGGATTTGCCAGTTATCCTTCCCGATGGTCGGCTTCTCGGAACAGTCCACGATACCGTGGTCGAGACAGATTCCTGGAACTGCACACATATCTTTGTCGCCGACCCTCCTGCAGATTTAGTCGAAGGTAGAGTCCACGTTGCAGTTCCTTGGAATTGGGTACGTTCGGTCGGAGATGTTGTGGTCCTACGCTGGTTCCCCCCTACTCCAATCCCTAAGGACGAATAATCAGTAAAATTCATCAGGATTAAATGATTTTTTTCCGAACGTAAATGCGATACGATTCAAAAGGCGAGCGTGAACCCCTGCGTGATGCAACGTAGTTCCGTAGTGCTGATGGTCTTGCTCCTATTGACCTCATCAGCCCCTGCAATTGACGCTGCTGGAAAGGGAGTAATTGGGTGTGCTCCGGCCGAATTAGACGATCTTCCATCCAGTTGGGATATTGATGACGGGACTTGTGTTCGAATAGATCTCGGAGTCCTTTCCCCAGGTGACACATTGTCTTTCGACGTATCTGCTGATACCAATGTCGACATTTTGCTATTTTCCGCAAGTTCAATTTCAGTTTACCAGAATGAACAGAATTACCGCTTAGACTCGGTTTGGCATTCCGATTCTGTATTCGAGTCATTTCAAGGAGATGGCACCTGGCATTGGACAGCTCCTGATGATAGAGGAGATACTCGCTGGTACCTAGTTCTCGATAATATGGCTCATCCACAGGATCAAGGAGAGGGTGCTCAAGGTGGCAGTCTCGCTACTGTAGTCCTAGATGTTCAAGAAATCGATAGTCCAGTATTCGGAATAGTCGACACAATTGTTCGCCTAGATAGTGGAGAGCATTCTGTACTCGCTGGCCCACTAGTTCTCGATGAAGGAACTCAAGTCAACATATTCGTGACAACCATGCAAGGCGCTCCAGATATTTTCCTGGTGACTGGAACCCAGATGGAATTTTACGAAGAAGGAACCACTGCTAATGGTATGGATGACAATAATGCTGATATGTTGTTGGTGTTGGAAGAAAGAAGTATTTCTTGGTCAGTAAATTCGGACTACGCAGGTAAAGAACTGTATCTGATTGTGGACAATCGCCCAGGTCCTCCTAGTGGTGGTGCTGGTACAGGATTCGTGGCAACCACAGTAGTAATGGACATGATTCCAATTTTACAGCCGACAATTACCAACTCCTCTGACCTAGCAATATTTGATGTTGGAGCAGAGGTTGTTCTCGACGCTTCGAACACCCCAAACCTATCAAACCAAATCGATAGCGAAACCGGCTTCCAATGGGATACCAACGGTGACGGTTTCTATGACGCCTCAGGTTCTTCAATCACGATAAGTTGGAACGAACCAGCTCAGTTTACCATCGGCCTTAGGGCAGTTTCACAGGACGGACGAAGCGCCACTGTGTATCTTAACACCACAATTCAGGATATCAGCCCACCAGATGTTAGTTTGTCCGCTAGTGACACAATCCGCAAAGACTTCGATGACGAACTCTTGCTAACTGCCAATATTGACGATAATTGGGGGATTTACAGCGTCGAGTGGCTGGTTGATGAGGTAGTAATTCAGAACTATAGTAGTTGGAATTGGGAGGATGGCAAAACATTCACTTTCCGTTTTGATTCAAGTTATTCGGCGGGCAATCGCGAGGTTACGATTCGGGTAACTGACAAAGAAGGACAAGTAACCGAGCGTACTGCAATCATTGATTTGTATGATTCAACCCCTCCCTTGGTACCTCAACAGACATTGGAGTTAACTGCTATTCTCGGCCAACCTATCCAGCTAACGACTGAGGCTATCGATGCCGAGTCTCCAACTCTAACTTATTTCTGGGATCTAGACACCCAGACAGATTCCAATTTAGATGGAATAATGGATAACGATATGGATGCTAGTGGCTCGGCAATTACTCAGAATTTCCAACAAAAGGGAACCTACGAAATTGTTTGTACAATCGTAAATGAAGCTGGGGCTTCGACCCAAGTGACATACTTAGTATCAGTTCGCTCATCATCCGATGATAGTTCTGGATTAAGTCCAACGATGATTGGAATCATCGTAACTGTCCTGCTAATTATTATCATAGCCGGAATTGGTATGATTACTTGGCGTCGAATGTCGAACGCTAGGCTTGAGGCGCTGCTTGAAGAACAAGCCGCCGCGGAAGAAGAGAAGCCTAGAGAACTCAGCGTCGAGGAACAAAAGGCAATGTATGGGGCAGGTTCTGCTACTCTTGACCAGCCGACTTCAATGTCCACTACATCGCAATTTGGCCAATATGCAACTGGTATGTCTGGCGCTAGTGACCCACAAGCCACAATTAGTGAGGATGCGACGATGGAAGATTCCGATTTAGAAGCCCTAATGAGCACTCCAGAACCGATTACTGCATCTAACCAATCAAGTCCTGCTTCGGAACTTCTTGCCGAGTTTTCAGGAGAAGATTCTGATGTGGAGGATGATTCAGTAGAATTTTCACATGATGGCCTAGAGGGCACTTCAGAAGAGGTTTGGTCACCAGATGAGGCTGAGTCATTCAATGATGAGGAGGGGCTACCTTCTCCTCCACCTCCAGAACCAGAACCTGAAGTGGATACACTCCTCGATGAAGAAGACCTTCCTGTGCCACCAGTACCAGAAAGCGAGGAACCCTCTTCTCAGACTGAGCTTGAAGAAGAATCCGAACCAGAATTAATCGAAGAAACAGAATCTCCAGAAATTGATTCTGAACCACAATCAAGAATTGTTCAGCAGGATTGCAGCCAGTGTCAGCAACGCTTTGAGGTGGCCTTACCAGAAGGTCATGATATCGCTCGAACTGCCTGCCCGTCTTGTGGGGCTATTGAGACCGTCCGTTTGTCCTAAATTGCGAATTTCTTTGCATTCTTTTCTCTCAATAGACGTACCTCTTCCTGCTCTTGGAGCCCAAGACCCTAAATCGCACCTCATAGAGGTGCGGCTATGGAGAATGGTTCAGTGCGCTTGATTCGTACTGCGCCAAAATCTAAAATTTCTCTACCGGTTCTACTTGTAATCCTCTTTTTCCTACCTACATTGGCACCATTTGCAACCGTTAGTGGGGAGGCTAGAATAGAGTCACAAGATTTTCAGATCCTAGATGAATTAGGAAATGTTCTGAACCAAAGAGAACAAGTGGTTCAAGGAGATTCTGTGAGTAATATTGCTGGCCCATTATTGGATCAGGTCCGAGTGGGGGTTCAGGATACTTCGGTAGCCGATCCTCTCCACGATATCGATGAGGCTTTAGATGAAGTCTTCATAGTAGAAACCGCAGCTCCTGCAGTCACTCATCCTGAACCCTACACCATTCTTACCGACGAGAATAGTCGCCCTCCTGGTGAGGTCAGAACAATTTGGTCAACTCTATTTAATTTGACAGATTATGTCATTTGGACTCGATATGTTGACACCGATGGCAATATTGTTGAACAGTTTGAGACCATTACATTCCTAACCAGCTTAGTTTCTCTTTTGGACCCCGAGACCGATTTCTTACTACACCAAATGGACATAGATGGCGATGGCGATGATGATATTCAAGTGGGCCTAACTGTCAATTTGAACAATATTGATCTATCTGGTACAACTCTTTCTGCATATGTCCAATTAAATTACCAAGTTAGCGTTCTTCCATCGAGCACGACTGATTCCGATTGGGATAATTTGCAAACTCTTGAGGTTAGTATCATGAAAGCGTTTGCATATTCAGACGGGGTTCTAAACGAGGGAGAATCATATGTCTGGGTTATTGATTCAAAATTCACTCACACCCCTTATGATTTTACATTGGGAGTAGGGCTAGAAAGATTCTCCTTCGATATCTCAGGGGCGGGTGCTGACCTTATTTTATCGCTGGTCAATGCACTTACTTTCGGGGTATTCAATGGAGGAAATGAATCTGGAATTAGCATTGCATCGTTAGCCGCCCCATACCAAATTTCGATTGACAACTCAGGACAAACTGAATGTCCAGACCGTTATTCTCCAATCGAGCTGACGACTTTACATTCAAGCGAGATATCCTGTGGAGTAACTGCGGGATTTGGATATGTTCACTTTTCACCACCGGATTCTCAGGAAAATAGAGAAGTCTGGGAAGTCGCTTATATCGAGGCTGCAATACATCCAAATAGACTTGCAACCATACTCCCAGATCAATTAGAAGTAACCATTCGAACCGACAGTACCCTTGCTGACGGAACTGGTAATTTAGGCGAAAATGGCTTGACTACGCTTGAGTATTGGGCTGATGAACGAGCCGATTTGCACATTCACTTTCACGAAAATCGCTCAGAGGATCCTGAAGAAAATTCCGATGGCAATTATGGCAATGTTACCGACTCAAGTGGTTGGTTCCGAGGAATGCCGGAAGGAAGTCTGACCACAGAAGAGATAGATCGTACATTCACCATGCTGGGTTCTAAATCAGAACCAGAATTACCAGGAGGTCAACCAGACCGTCTAGGTTTGATTATTGCCGTCAAGAATTTCACGAGAGATACTTCTCAAAATGTCGATGACCCTTCTCTACCGGTTAATCCTGCGTATCCTCCCAAGACATTAGTTCTGGTTCGTTCGGTACAATCTCTAGAGTCTGTGGAATATCATTCTTGGATGAAACGAGGAGGTACCGACACAGACCATAGACGAATCCAAATTACCGCTAAAGAAATCCCCACTGCTATAGTTTTCTTTGGCTCATTTGAATTAGGAGGAACTGAGGATGCGGACACCAGTCTCGATTCTGGTCAGAATCTAGATTTCCTCTCTAGAATCTTAGATACCGTTCTGATAAATATAGTAGATTTATTCCTTGATATTGGTACTATTTTGAACGATATTCCATCAGCTACAGTCGATGTAATCAGTGGAGGTGTTGGCGGTTCTGGCGGTCTATCAGGTGAGACCCTTCACCTACTGATGCACAACAACTGGAGATTAGATAGGGAAGCTCGGTCAATCTCAGAGATCGGTCTTCAAATCGGTTCGAGCCCTCATCCAACAATGTCTGGTGACCATCTTATCTTAGCCAAGGATAGAGGATTAGAGACTGTGCAGGGTCGGAATGGACCCCAGACTCCTTTGGTGCAGGTTGCTGCAAGTTTACGATTCAGTGGACTAAGCTCGTTTACTCTGATAGATGAAACCGAAACAGACTCTCAGTCATTCTCTCTCCATACCTCTTCAGAAAAATCATTCACATTCCTCTACATCGATCATCAGTCTTCCAACCTTGAGAGCGCTGCACATCAGGGATTATGGATTTCAGACATTCCTGACAATGTAACTGCCGATTTAACTCCAGAATTTGCCACATATTATGCCAGTTCCACTATCGATAGACTCAGTTATACAGGAATCGAAGGAAATCAGAGACAAGCCGCTCATATTTTGGATGTTCCAGCAGAATTTACTGTTGAATTTGGAGATACCACAAAGTGGACAGCGTCTTCCCCTATTTCGACAATCCACGCACAGCTTACCGATGCTGAAAACCCAGTAACGATGAGCGGAGATCACTTCCTTTTCCATCACCATCCGGAAGATGGAACCTCAACAATTTCAACTAGAATTTCTGGTCTACAAGAGGTTGGTTGGAAAGCTCCTGCTGTGGCTGGTGCAACAGGCGCGATGGGGCAAGGCACCGCCTTTATGTCCGTAGCAGGAGATCGAACGATGAGCATCAATGTGGATCACGCACCAACTCAAGATGAAGGAGGTCTTTCCGCGTTGGTCCTTATCGATCCTCTTCCGTCAAATGTTTCAGTAGATATTCCAACCGGAGCCGATGCGGGGAATAATTTGGTAATCCCAGAATTGAATACCTCCCAAGGGGTTTCTGGAGTTGCCTTTTTCCTTGGAGGGTTTGCTGATTTGGGTCGCTCTGTAAATACTGTACTTTCCGGAGTGACAAGCGAAATTTCTACCGGTACAGCCGGAGGAAACGGTTCCTTTTCTTATGGCTTGGAGTTAGATGCTGATAGCGAATTCGACCTAATCTTCGAGGCCAGTCAAGGTAACGGGACAGCGGATGAACCAGCATGGGTTCATGGGATTTCTATGAACGCCGCCCCAACTGGAATTTCTGACGGGTTCCATATTCGAGGTTGGATTCCAAATCTACCACCATTAATCGATATCACAATCAGTCGTGTGCCTAACTCAAATGGAGAAGATTGGACAATTATGTTGGGTATGGAAGGATGGCTTCCTGCACGAAGTGAATTCATGCTCAATGCCAAAGGCGTCAATGGACAAGACTTGATGCTGACTCTACAAGGTTTGACTGTTGGTGAGGCCACTACCTTGGGTATCGACTCTCAATTCACAATCAAGGAAACTAGTGGCGGAATTAATGAGGTTACTACATCGACTCGTTTCGTACTATCAAATAGACTCGATTGGATTCATGCTGAACTCATCAATAGGGAGGCCGGTGCAAGAACGGAGATACTAATCAACGATATTCCCGAATCAATTGATTTACTCGCTAGCCTTGGTACTTCAATTTCGATTGACATGATTGTGCCTGAAAAATATCATCGGGATGGCCCGGCGGTAGATTCCATCATGTTGCAACAGATGCAGTGGATGGAAGGTGCATGGTGGCCTGCTACTGTTTTCTTAACCGATGTTCCAAACTCGATTAATCTGACCACACAAGCAGATGTAGATTATGACATTACCAAAACCCTAGCATTCCAAGGCACTCCAGTCCTTGATTTCTCAGCATCAGATAGTGGAATGTCGTTGTATATTGAGGCAAATGGTAGAGCGATAAACAATCGCGGTGATATCATATTGCTCGCTGAAGGATTGACAGATCGTATGGTGATTAAGCCAACCTCTGATTATGGTCTAGCAATTCGAAGCGGAGGTGACGGCGTTGAGAGAATTTACCTCAGAGCCTCCAATATGCCAACGACCCCTCCTGTCGTAATTGAGGAAGTAGAGGCACTTGGAGAAAATCTGAGAAGTGCAACAATTCGTGTTGTCGAGATTGCTGGGCCGTACAGTATCATCGAACTGGAGGATGTTCAAGGTGGGAAAATAATCGCTTCGGCCCGCGCTACCGCCGAGGTTGATGCGCTTGGCACCACCTTCGATCTTAGAGGAGTTCTACTAGATGCTCAAACCACAGGAGGAGTCCCTACTGGAACTAGTATTGGAGTCAATGGATTAGCATCTGACCTGTCTCTATTGAATTTGATTCCGGGTTTTGAGGGTTCAACTCATCACATTATCGTCCCAGAACCATTTACTTCTGGACTTCTGACTTTAGGTGCAACTTTTTTGGGGGGTGATTGATTTGGGATTAATGGACAAAATTCGTTCTCAAAATGAAGAATTAGAAACTCCTGATGCAGCAACCGAACGCGCCCATGAGATTCTCCAAATCGTTGGCGAGCGAGTTGAGAAAGTTCGACCAAGTCGAGTAATTTTTGCCTCGGTGGCCGTATTACTGATACTGAGTGGAATCATGATTATTGGAACTTGGATTGTTCCATATGACAGAACTTCCGTAGATGTTGTCTATCTTCAGGGAGTTGGCGGCCATGTTGTTTTAGTTGAATTAGATAACAAAGGATCTCGTTCAATTACCGATGTCCAATTAGATATCAGATTCTTAGATGATGGTAGTAATGAAATTGCTAGGTCCACCTTTGAAACCGATGAGATTGCCGCCCATACTTCGATTGCTGGCGATAATCTAGAATTAATTGCCCCAGGTGCATCAGTTTGGGAGAATTATACTATTGAGATTATCTTAGAATACACCTATGGCGGTACAGAATATAATGAAAGATGGACGTATAATGTAGGTGGTTGGACTATGGAGATGTTTACCTATGACGCACCGATGCACTTCTTTTGACACGACCTACGGTCGTGGAATAATCGCAATACAGTTTACCCTAATGCTGAAAGGCGACCCAATTGGGGGTTGATTCATGGGACAGAGAATTGCGGTTGCGCTAATCGGGTTATTCCTAATATCTCTGATTCCGGCCGGTGATATTTACATCAACCAATCTGAAGATTCAACAGAGACTCTAGATTGGTCGGTTAAGCGTATAGAAATAGCCGCCGATCCTAATTCAATTCAAGACCTTCATTCGCCAACAGTGACACAGGGATTTGAAAGGGTTAGAGACAATACTGCCGATTCTAGTATTGGAGTATACACCGAGTCTGGATTGATTCCATCCATCCATCTGCCAAATTCCCTTAATCATCCACGTTGGGACTTAGCGATGGTCATAGTCGATGGAGGCGTTGGAATTTGGGATGCTCGTCTAGAGGTTGAATCATCAGCTGAAGTTGAGATAAGAACGACCATACCTCCCTCTGGTTTTTTGGTTCAAGGAACAACTGAAGAATTGGATAAGTTGGCGGCTAACTCTGTAGTTATCGCAGTCCATCCCGTCCCAACCGGGTTACTTGTTCACCCATTGCTAACGGTGGTCGATGAAGGCTCGATAATGGTAGAAATCCTTGGTTGGAAGGATGATAATCTACAGCGACATATGGAGCCAGGGCTTGGTTTGTCAAGTTCCCTTACAGATGTTGCAGGCGAATGGCTGACCGACGGATGGAGTCCTGAGGAAGGTAGATATTGGGGTGAAATTGAACTTTCTAACTTAGCAGATATGATCGAAGATCCTGCTGTAGCCTATGTCGCCCCGTTGCCGGTTCTAGAATTAAAGAACGACAATGCTCGAACCCATATGGGAATAAATTCGGTTGAATCTTTCTTCATCACAAACATAGATGGAACAGGCCAAACTGTAGCTGTTGGAGACTCGGGAATAGATCACGACCATGGAGATTTCAACAACCGTATTGCAGGTAGAACTTCAGTTACACCAGGAGATTCCTCAACCGCCGATTTATCTGATGGACACGGGACTCACGTTGCCTGCACAGTACTAGGTTCCGGAATGAGAAGTAGTGGTAACTATGAGGGAGTAGCACCGGGAGCCGACTTATATTTTCAAGCGATGGAGGATGATGATACTGGTGCCCTATACAGTTACGGAATCAACAGCATGTTGAATTCTGCTTACAACGCAGGCGCCCGCTTACACACAAATAGTTGGGGCGCAGGCAGCGGTTTCGGCTCTTACTCGACCCAATCTGAGGACGCTGATGACAGAACTTCTACTTGGGACCAATACTGGAATTATGATGGAATGACAGTTCTCTTTGCAGCAGGAAACGAAAGAAACGATGGTGTTTCTCCACCTGGTACAGCGAAGAATGTAATCACCGTTGGTGGACACAAGAACCGATACAGCGGCTCACCGGATGAGATGTACTATTGGAGTAGCCGCGGACCCACAGATGATGGTCGCCTTAAGCCAGATCTAGTAGGTCCAGGCGATGGTGTTCGCTCGTGTCTGTCGCAAGAGGCCGAGCAAGCATCTTCTGGATGGTCGAATAATTGGTACATTGAGTACAGCGGTACTTCGATGGCAACACCTGCTGCAGCTGGTGCTGCAACCCTAGTGCGACAATATCTCATGGAAGTTGCAAATAGACCCGCGCCCCAAGGTGCACTAGTAAAGGCACTACTAATCCTAGGTGCTGAGGATATGGGCGCTAGAAATATTCCAAACAATGACGAGGGTTGGGGTAGGGTCAATCTTGTCAATTCACTTATTCCAGATAGCGATGAAGGTATTTTCGTTGATGATCGAAGTCGTATTTCTTCTGGTCAAACAAAGGAATACACATTCGATATTACAAGAGGCGCAGAACCACTGAAAGTAGTATTGGCATGGTCCGATTATCCTGGCTCTTCACAAAGTACCAATCAGTTACGTAATGATTTGAACCTGGAGGTGATTCATCCCAATGGAGGAACTTCCTTCAAAGGTAATGTTTTCAGCGGTGGAAAATCAATTGCTGGTGGTAATTTCGATGATAAAAACAACGTCGAAGTAGTGCTGATTGATAATGCCGGCGTCGGTACATGGACAGTCCGTGTGACCGACGATTATCATGGCGGAAGTAGGACTTGGCAACCGTATGCTTTAGCCGTAAGAGGTGTTAATGTAAACGATCTTTCACCCGACCCTTCATTTGCTCCTGATGTAACTATCAACCCTCCAATTCCTCAAATTGGAGATTCAGTAGAGATTGGTGTCACAGTCGAGAACCTCGGCGCTGGATCGGTATCAGATTTTGAGGTGATGGCAAGGGCCGATGGTAGCCTTATCTCCACTCAAACGATTTCACTGAGCCCTGGAGAGTCAATTGATGTTCAGTGGAATTGGACTCCGTCGACCGAAGGTCTAGTCGATTTGTCCTTCCACCTAGATCCAAATGATTTGGTGGAGGAATCAAATGAAGGAAATAATCTTCTTACACACACGATGATAATTAGCGCACCTGGAGTTAGGGTAACTTCAGATGAACCATTCATGACTTTGGGTGAGGCGGATGATAGTTCCACCTCATGGGACCTGATTCTAACAAATACCGCATTATTCGAGACTAATGCAACAATCGTAACAAGCTCACCTGTAAGGTTGAGTGATGGTGTTGAATTCGATTGGTATTCCTCACTCACTTCAAACACTTTCAATCTGCTAGAGGCAGAATCGGTTGCTGTAGGTCTCACACTTATCCATCCGACTCCTCCAGAACCCGGAACATATGTAATGACGGTCACTGGAACGGATATCGAGAATGACATTGAGTCTGAATTGGATCTGTATTTCAATGTACCAATTTTAGCCTCAGCCGATGTGCTAATTACATCCGGACAAATTCCAGTCAGCCCTATTTCGCAAACTCAATTGCAAGTATTCGTAACCAACGAAGGTAACGGACCTCAAACCTATGATGTGGAGTTAAGTTCGCCTGCTGGTTGGCATTTAGGATTGGATACCTTAGGGGCTTTTGAGGGCTCATCTCATGGTTCAACGGGAACTCTTGCGGTGGGGCAAAGCCGAGCAATTGACATCACCGTAAATCCTCCTGGTGCTATGATTCCAGCGGGTTCGATTTTCGATGCTGGCTTGACAGTTCATTCTAGAGTAAGTAGTGATTCTTGGTCAGTTCCTATCACTCTAGAGGTGATGGCTATCGACCAACTATCTGCAACACCGATAAGTGATGGAATTCAGTATGAGGTTGCTCCTGATGAATCTTTGAATCTAGAAATTGACTTCCTAAATTCAGGAAACCGACATCTAACCATGACTCCATATCAGAGAGCTATACCTTCTGGTTGGTCGATTGTTGGTGGCCTCAACACATTGGAAGCACCGGCGGGGGAAACTACGACTTGGTCGGTTACTTTGCAAGGTAATGGACGAGCCACAAGTGGCGATTTCAAACTACGATTCGCTACCGATGATGGTTTTTCGCTGGATTGGAATAGAACCATCGACGTTCTGTCCGCCGCGATTCCGAGCCTAGCATTCCACGAAGTTGTCTTGGCAGATGGAACTACATCTCAAACTCCTTTGGGAGTAGGTGCTCATCCAGTTGGAACCGGCTTTGATTTGGCATGGGAGGTTGAGAATGAAGGCACCTCAACTTGGCGTCCAACGACTTCAATTATCGTACCTGATAATGGCGATTGGGAAGCAAACTGCCCTTCCACTCCATCAACATTGGCTGCTGGAGCGAGCAGTATAATCTGGTGTACAATTACTATTCCTCTCTCAGAGCAAGCGGGTTCCGAGCCAGTAGTTACTCTTAGGATGGAAGGAGAAGGAGTTGTAGTTGAAAATTCCATTTCGTTGCTTGTAGATTCGGTTTCGGCTCTAGATTGGGATCTACGCACTAAGGACCCGATTGCCCATGAAAACTATCCAGTTCAGTTGACAATAGATGTTGAGAATGTAGGAAATTCACAAATTAATCACAAACTTGAGGTGAATGCACCAAGTGATTGGAATGTATTTATCGATGATGAATTATTAGTAATTTTAAGCCCGGGAGAATCCAGATCAATAGTAATCCAATTCACTCCCGACAGCGGTAGTGACGGCACTATAGAGTTATTTTTGCTAAATGGAGAAACCATCCAAGATTCTTCCTTCAGTTTTGAGGTGGATGTATTGCCTGCAAGAGGCGAGAGTAACAGCATGGCATCTACTGTGATTCCTATTCTTGTTATTCTCCTAATTGTGATTCTTGCAGGAGGCGGATTCTATGTATTCCAACAAAAGGGTGGTAGCTTGGAATCAATAATGTCCAATGAGGCCGTAAGTAAGATTACTGAGTCCCTAAATATCGCTGAAAAAGAAAGTGGTTCAGGCATTGAATGCTGGGTATGTAGCGGCGATATTATTGTCGGTGAGGCCCTAGCTTGCGGCAGTTGTGGAGCCCGTTATCATCGTCCAGGTCAAGTTGGAGGTTGTGATATTCTTTCTCTTGGTAAATGCCTACACTGCAATGCGGATTGGGATGAATTAGTAGACGCATAAATCGCGACCCCAAGGGGTCGCGTAGCCCGAAGCCCTTAGAGGGGCCAGTTTGTCGGCCAAGCAATGAATCGTGTTTCTTCGGCTCGTCTTCTGACGATTTTACTTGTAATCACGATGCTATCTCCATTTGTTCAGGCAGAGATTGATCCTCGTCTGACTGCAAGTCCAACGGCTCAAGAGGCAGATGCCGATAACCCAGCAGAATACACCATCACAGTTCACAATGATGGCGACGATGATATGGCGGTTAGCTTGAGCACTCAGCAGGACTCTTCTGGTTGCAATGGCTTCAGTTCGAACATAGAACAGGTATCTGGAACAATAGGTGGCGGCGAATCTGAACAAGTGACTCTTACAGTCAGTGTAAATGAACAGGCGAATGGAGATTGTGAGACCACAGTTCAGGCTACTGCAACTGTAGCAGGAGGAGCCCCAGGGTCTCCAAAGAATGCCGATGTAACCGTGACTACCACAGCAGGTGACGGCGGTGGTCTTTATGCGGTCAAATTAACCACTGATGAGACAGATGTCGAATTTGATGGAAGTGACTCAGTAGTTTGGGAAGTTGAGGTTGAGAATACAGGTGAACAACAGGCAAATGTGCAATTGGAGATGAACAGCGATAATGACTGTGAATCTGATGACCTAAGCGCTGAGGTAGATCCTGCTGTAGTTCAGTTGGATTCAGGAGATACAGAAACCGTCGAGGTTACAGTAGATGTCCCTGATGGCAGTTCTACCGAAGCGGGCGAGCATTGTTTCCTCCTCATGGCTACGGTAACCAATGACCCAAACGCTGCAGACAGAGCCGAGGATAACCTAAGCCTCAAGTTGAGTGTTCCAGAAGTTAAGGAGTGCGACGGCTCATTGCAGACATCTTCACACAATCTCGATCCCGGTGAGACTGCAACAAATAGTTTCGAGGTCGAAAATATTGGAAATACTGAATGGACGGTTCAAACTCAAGCACAATCCCCTGGAACAGATATAACCGGATGGGTTGAATTTGATAGCCCACGCTCTGCCTTATTGGCCAAACCAGGAAATTCGGATGATAGTCATACATTCACTTTTTCAGTAACGCCCGACGATTCAGTTGAGGCAGGCTCACAGATTGAAATCAAGATACAGGGGCGTTCCAATCAAGGCATTGGCTGTGAGCAAATACTCACAGTAACCATTGGCCAGGTCCACGAAGCCAGACTTACCCTCAGCACTTCGAAATTATCGAATGTTGAGCCAGGGACTTCTGATTCAGTGACCATAACTGTAGAAAATCGCGGCAATGGTGCAGACACGTTTTCTCTAACTACAATGGACCTTCCAGAAGGATGGCAAATTTCCTTTTCTCAATCTTCTGTGAGCATAAACAGTAAGCATGATTCCAACAACGAAAAATCTCTGACCGCTACAGTAAATGTACCATCAAATGCGTTAGCAGGAGACAATACTGTTGAATTTGGTGTAACTGTCAGTGGTTCAACAACCATACTGCATAGCAGGGTGTTAACCGTATCTGTAGCAGCGAGGCACGACCTAACTGCAGACATACTTTCAACTCAGCAAACCGGTCGTTCAGGCCAAGTAGTTCAATTCCCAATTGATATTGTCAACACAGGAAATATTCGAGATACATTCAAGCTACAGGTTTGTGATCCTAATGATCAAACGGGTTGTAATCCTCCAATGTGGGCTGCGTCATATTCCGATACATCTGGAAACTCAATTACTCAGATTGTCCTTGATCCAGGTGAATCTAGGCGAGTATTCCTTGATGTAACCGTTGAAGGTGAGGAAGATGCAGATTCAGTTACAATTCTATCTCGGGTGGCAATTTTTGGAACGACTGAAAAGCTAGAACAGACGATTAGCGTGATAGTTTCGAATTATGATTATGGCATGGCTATTTCTCCTGAAATGCCGGGACCAATTTCGGGTCAAATGGATATTGTTCTTCCACCAGGCGGGACTAGAGAAGTCAATTTCTGGGTAGAGAATACTGGTAACTTCCCAGGTGGCGACAGCGCAGTCATATCGATTACAGGAATGGAATCCTCGGTACTCCGACGAGTCCTGGTAAATGGTGTATCGGTAGATGGAAACATTGCAGTTCCTTCAGGTGATAGAGTTCTGATTACAATTGAATTGGAAGTTCTAGAAGGTGTTTCTAGCGGAACTACTGGCATTGTAAAGGTCAGCGCATCATCGGAGAAGAACGCTGCAGAAAGCACCAGTGTAGACTTGATTTTTGAAGTTAGAACAATCCATGATTTGCGATTCACCCTTGAAGGTGAGGATGAGATAACTACAGATGAAAAGAACAGTGTTGAGTTTATTCTCCATGTTACAAACCATGGTAATATTGTTGAGACCGTCCAGATACTATCCAGTGACTCTCTCAGAGGTTGGACGGTCAATATCATCGAAGACGAGTTCCAACTTTCTCCTGGTAATTCAAGAACGATTACCGTGAGGGTAACTCCTCCAGCGGGAATGGTTCAAGATGATACCTATCGCTTTACGATTACAGTTCAACCAAAGGGTATGCCTGTAGCCGGTGAACCCCTTGACCTGGAAGTCACCGCAGAGGTGTCTTCTGGCCTAAGCTGGCTAAGCGAAGAAAACGAACAGATTCTAATCTACGGATTAACTGGTATTGGCGGTTTATTGGTTGTAATTTTATTCTTCAGGTCTCGTGCAGAAAACCGCAGAATTCTTGAAGCCTTGGGCAATGAATCGAGTGACTGAGCCTAGTCGTTGATTGAAGGCGATTCCAAACCGTCAATCATTCCAATCTATTGTCTGCTGCCAGCATCCTCAATGAACGCACGGTTATGCTTATGACCGTATTTTCGGTG
>CALEIW010000063.1 GCA_937876055.1 uncultured euryarchaeote | reverse complement strand
ATTTTTGAACCGCTGCTGCGAGAAGATTCTGAACTTGAGTCGAGTCAAGATCGTTGATGTTCTCTACCGAGACATGGACTAAGTTATCCGCTCCCACTGCAGCAGCATCACGAAGTAACTTTTCACAACGCGCTGGACCAGCAGTGATAGCAAATAATTCTCCGCCTGCTGATTCTTTCAACTGTAATGCGGCTTCAAGCGCATACTCATCGTATGGGCTGAAAGACCACTTTGATACGGCATTTTCATCCACACGACCACCGTTGACGGAGATCTTTGCGGTCGTGTCTGGAACTTGCTTGAGTAGTACAGCGATAGTCATATGATTGCCCCTTGACGTCCCTTCGACCCGTGTCACATCTATGAAGATTAGCGACCTCGCCGTAGGTGTTTACGAAATCATTTACAGTTCTCTGGTGAATGCCTGAATACCGGTTATGTGGCGCCCGAGAATTAGATTGTGAATATCATGAGTCCCCTCGTAGGTCTTTACCGATTCGAGATTTGCCATATGGCGCATGATGCAGTATTCGTCTAGAATACCGTTTGCTCCATGGATGTCCCTCGCCTCTCTAGCGATTTCAAGAGCTATGTCTACGTTGTTCATCTTTGCAAGAGAAATATGTTCTGGAATCCATGTCCCAGCATCCTTCTTCTGACCTAGATGGTATGCCAGTAGTTGGGCCTTGGTAATCTCCCTAAGCATCCATGCTAACTTGTTTTGAACCAATTGATAGCTTGCGATTGGGTGAGTAAATTGGATTCGACTTAGGGCGTAGTCCTTTGCTGAGTCAAAGCAGGCCTGAGCGGCTCCAACCGCGCCCCAAGATATGCCATAACGTGCGTTGTTCAAGCATGAAAACGGTCCACGAAGTCCCTTCACACCCGGCAGAATCCTGTCCTTCGGAATCTTACAATCTTGGAAAACCAATTCGCTTGTTACACTAGCCTTGAGTGAATGCTTTCCTTTCATTTCAGGCGCACTAAATCCTGGGTCGTCTTTCTCAACAATAAATCCACGAATGACTCCATCTAATTTAGCCCAAACAACTGCTAATTGGGCGACTGTGCCATTTGTAATCCACATTTTGGCGCCATTCAATAGATAGTGATCACCCATATCTTCGGCCTTGGTAATCATATCTCCTGGATTTGAACCGTAATCGGGTTCTGTAAGGCCGAAGCACCCAATCCATTCTCCACTTGCCATCTTTGGAAGATAGTGTTGCTTCTGTTCTTCACTTCCGAAATCCCAAATCGGATACATAGCAAGGCTGCCCTGAACACTAGCAAAAGAGCGCAATCCGCTATCTCCTCTCTCTAGTTCTCTGCAGATTACACCGTATGCAGTGTAGGATAGGCCAGGGCAGTCATAACCCTCTAGTGGAGCGCCGAGAACTCCCATTTCACCAAGAGCAACCCGCCATTCGTCGGGGAAGACTCCATCTCTGCAAGCATGTTCGATTTTTGGAATCACTTCTTCGTCGACAAAGTCACGGACCATGTCTCGGACCATGCGCTCCTCATCAGTCAATAGTGAATCCACATCGTAGAAGTCGAGGGCTTCGTATGGCATGATTTTCAAGCCGTTCGCGAAGTCCGCCCCTCATGAAGGTTGCCTGTCTTCGGAATTCGCGCCGTAGGCGCGTAACACACAACGAAAATTCGAGAAATAATTTCAGCGCCGCTTTCTTTGCTGTCTCGCCCTTCGTCGAGCCAGATCATTTCTTTCATCCTCATTTCCCATCCGTTCAATTATCCGGTCTTGCACTGTTTTAGGAGATGCCAAATATAATAGACACAGAACAACCAGTCCAGTCGCAGCAGGAATAGCGATTACAATCCACATACTAAGTAGTCCTGCTGAATCAGAGGCGGTTGGGACATATTGGAACAAATATCCACGGCTTGTTACTATCCAACCCGAATCGCTTCCAGTGGCCCAAGTGCCTACAATTCTATCACTAGAAAGATTAAGATTTTCAATATCTGAATGCTCAAGCCATGGGTATGAGCCGTTGAGGCTAATATCATGCTCAACAAGACTTGTGGGTGTAGTCGCAATTATTGCACGATCACCTTCCTGCGCCTCTATACCTACGAAGTATAAATCCAGATTCTGAAGTCGACTTATGCTCGGAATCGAAGCAGATATGTCTTCTGGATTCAGTTCGATATGTGCGATGATTTGATTCTCAGCAATTGCGACACAGTAGGGGGTTTCACCACTTGGGCATTCAACACCAGTCCAAGGATAACCAGTCCCTCCAACCCAGGTGAAGGTGTGATCTCTTTCGATTATTCCAATACCCTCGACTGTAGCACTAACGACACACATCATGATGGTGTCGTGGCAATCAATTGCTGTAATCTCACTAGTCCCAGAAGCAGATAGTGCATGCAGCTCCGCCCCTCCATCTTCGGCGGCTCTCATCCTCCAAATCTGACCCTCTTCAGTACCGACATAAGCCCATGATCCTGCGGTATTCCATGCAACTGAAGCTATCTTTGCATAATCAAGGGAAACATCAGATGCAGCTCGTTCTAGTGATTGGTCTTGCTTAGCATATCTTAGAACGACTCCATGGTCACCCACAATAAGTGCGGTTTGCCCTCCTGGATGAAAATCCGCATCATGCAATTCACTAACGCCATTCCATACCATTTCCACTTGTTGGTTTGGGTCCTTTGCATCTAAGACCCGAACGTATCCTTCCTGTCCGTAGACAACTGCCGTAGTTGCGTCTGAATCGATAGCAACACCATTCAGTCCAAGGTCTTCTTCGGAAAGAGACAAACTCTCTGCGAGTCCTACTGCTGAGGTTGCTAGGACATTATGCGATGCCAACATGATGACCATGACGGATATCAACAAACCGCGTACAGTCACTCCCATGCCACCCGCAGAGTGGAAGTTGGTTTAGGCGTGTGGGATGGGGTGCGAGAGTAGGGTAGTCTGTGGCAGGATTGAAGAATAGGTCAGTATCGCAAGCCCTTATGGAGAGATTCGAGGTCAAGCGCGGACTAGTCAAACAGATAACGGCAGATGGGGGTCTTGCGGCACTAGCAAGCAAACATTTTGAGATAGTTGAGGCAGATGGAGAAAATTCATTTTCTGGCTCTCATGATATTATGACTTCAATTATTGGTCACTATTCAGATAAAGGAGCATTAATTGTAGATGTTACAAACATTCCTCCAAATTTCGATGACCCTGATGCAATGGCCCGTGCTCAAGATACGCGTAAGCGTTGGACCACATTCCTAGATGAGTCCACAGGTTACAATTCCAAGCAAAGAGGCGATAAAGCAAAGGAATGGGCAAAGAAGGCATCAAAAGCCAAATCAGCAGTTTCTGCCGCTCGCCATTTCATGAATATGTCGCAGAATCTATCCGACGATGTCAAGGCCCAAGCCGAGGACTTGATTGCAGAAATCGAAGCTGCTCTCGAGGACAACGATAACACTCGAGCAGCAGGAAGAGGCGAGAAACTCAACAAACTGCTAAACGCCTGAGTGATACATATGACAACCCAAGAGACGCCAAATGATCTCGACCCCGAGGTTCTGGCGTCTATCGACAGAATGTTCGCTAATGTTGAGGAAATAGTTGGATTGGAACACCTCGCAGGGGTGTTATCTGGCTCAAACAGCCACGGCGGTGATTCTACTGTTAGAGCATACATCGGTTTGGAACCTAGTGGCAAAGCCCACCTAGGATGGGTGATTTTGGCAGAAACCATTCGAAACATGCTTTCTGAGGGTGTTAATGTATTGATTCTACTTGCAGATTGGCATGCTTGGGTCAACGATAAGTTTGGTCGAGATATGGAGAAAATTTCAGTCGCGGGAGAATACATGGCTGAAGTTTTCCGAGTCTTGGTCGGTTTCCCAGAAGAAGGAGATGGCCCGGGCCAGATGAGATTTGTAAGTGCCAGTGAGATCATGGATTCCGGCGCTTACTGGGAGAGAGTTTTACGATGTTCCAAAGGAATGAGTCTAAATCGAGCACGCCGAACATTCAGCATAATGGGTAGAAGTGAAGATTCCTCAGATGATGATTTGGCTGCGTTTTTCTATCCTCCAATGCAAGCAGCGGATATTTTCGAATTGAATATCGACATTGCCTTCGGTGGTATGGACCAAAGAAAGGCGCACATGTACATGCGGGAAGTTGCAGATAGAAATGGATGGTCTAAAGCGACTTGTATTCATACTCCAATGTTATCTGGACTGAAAGGACAAGGCGGGGGTCGAATGGACTCATTTGACCACAAGATGTCGAAGTCTGATCCAGGTAACGCAATCTTCGTTCACGATACACCTAAGCAGATAGAGAAGAAGTTCCGCAAAGCATTCCTTGAGGTAGGCAATCCAGCATCTCCTGTATTCGAAATCGCCCAACATATTGTACTGCCCAAGAATGGTCAATTGCTCGTTGAGCCTAAACCCGAATTTGGTGAACCAAGCACTTGGAACGACCTAGAATCATTTGTTTCTGCAGTAAGTAATGGAGAAATCCATCCATTTGACGCAAAAATGGCAGTTGCAAGGGGTCTCAGTGAGGTTCTTTCGCCCGTTGTAGAACATTTTGACGGAAATAGCGGACTCCTCGAAGCCGTGAATAAGATCACCGGCTCGCAGTAATGCGAATACAGTTAGGCGTCCAAAGCTGATTTGACGCCACAGGTATCATAACCCCTCCCTGACGGCGGGCGAGCGAAGGAGACAGGACTATGGCAGGTGTTGGAATCGATGACATCGCGATTTACTTTCCAAAGTTATACTTCGATATGAAGGACTTTGCAGAATTCCGCGGTGCTGATTTTGGTAAACTCAACAAAGGTTTGGGACTCACCGCTATGGCGATTCCTGACGCCCACGAAGATACTGCTACCATGGGTGCAAATGCCTGTGCTAGACTAATCGACCGAAATCAACTCGACCCTCGGAAAATAGGACGAATTTACCTCGGGACCGAATCCGCTCTTGATGGTGCTAAGCCAACTGCAACTTACATCATGGATATGCTTGAACAACGCTATGATGACACCTATGGCAAGGAATGCTTCCGTAATTGCGACGTTGTCGACTTAACCTTCGCTTGTATTGGCGCGGTCGATGCGATGCACAACACTCTCGATTGGGTCGCCAGAGGTGGAGAAGAGCAGGATAGAATAGGAATCGTGGTTTTCGCTGACAATGCAAAGTACGATCTTGGCTCATCTGGCGAATATACTCAAGGAGCCGGTGGAGGTGCAATTCTAATTCGCCACAATCCACGACTTATCGAAATCCCCGATAATTGGGGAGTATCTACAATGCCGGTCCACGATTTCTTCAAACCTCGAAGAGAAGTTGAGATGAAGACCGTAGTTGAGAATGTCCTAGACCTTGCTGAAGAAGCAGGAGAGCCGAAGAAAGAAGGATTGGTTGAGAAGATATTAGCAATCCTTCCTAAGTCATCCAAGAAAGACGATATTATGTTTGAATCTCATACTTTGAAGATTCACAAAGACACACCCGTATTTGACGGTGCATTCTCCAATCGATGTTATTCAGAATCAGTGAAGACTGCTTTCGTCGATTTCAGACAAAAGGCAATCAATTCTGGAAGATATGATCCAGAAAATGACGAAATCCTGACAGAACAATGGAATCGGATTATAGTTCATTTGCCATATGCATTCCAAGGCAAGCGAATGTTCCCAGACGTATTCCGACACGATAGGCGTCATCTTCCGATGTGGGAAGAGATAGTCGCTGAGATTGGGCAAGAACCTTTCCCCGAAAACTTCGAGGAT
>CALEIW010000062.1 GCA_937876055.1 uncultured euryarchaeote | reverse complement strand
ACGAGCCGCATACGAGTATGCTCTGCAATATGCCGATGAACGCAAAACCTTCGGCAAGAAATTGCATCAACATCAAGCCATCCAATTCATGTTGGCCGATATGAAAACAAAAATCGAGGCGAGTAGATTGCTAACTTGGCGCACTGCGTGGGAAGTCGATAATGGAGTCAAGAATACTGAAAGTGCTGCTCACGCTAAGCGATTTGCTGCTGATTCTTGTATGGAAATTACGACTGATGCAGTGCAAGTTTTCGGTGGCTATGGCTACTCAGAAGAATATCCAGTTGCCCGCCTTATGCGTGCTGCTAAGGTCCTACAAATTTACGAAGGAAGTAGTCAGGTTCAACGGATGATTATTGGAAGAGAAATGGTCAGAGACCTCTGAATCAGCCCTTAGGGCTGAATAATCAACTGACCGCTTTATTGAAATCACCTTCTCTATTCCGTAGTTATGGTAACCATGTTTGCATCTGATGAGATTCGAGCCCGATTGATTGCATTCACAGTACTCGGTATGATGCTTGTTCCGGCACTCGCGGCGGCGGCTCCGACTGTGTCAAGTCCATCTCACACTCCAACCTATTCTGAGCAGATTGGTGATTGGTGGGAAGATACCTCCATGGACAAAGATGGAGATTACATTCACGATGCAATTTGGATTGCAGCACAAAACAAACACTATCAATACCTCGATGATAATGGTCGAATTTCAGTAATCGTTGATTTTGGCCACACACCAACTGAAGCCGATCAAAAGATGCTTGAAAGTGAATTGGAGTTTCAAACACAATTCAGGTATTGGTTGATTGATTCGATTGCAGGAACTGTCGAATTGGATAGAATATACGAATTGGTTCAACTACCAGGGGTTGTATTCGTAGAGTTAGATGGAAGATTAGAGGTTCAGATGGAGGATGTAGTTCCTGCTCATGGTGTTGACCTAGTTTGGCAGGATACAGGCTATACCGGGGCCGGGGTAACCATGGCAATAATAGACACCGGAATTGATGGAAATCACACGGCCTTGGACGATCTGGATGATGATAACACCACAAACGATCCAAAAATAGTGGCCTTTTATGATGCAATTAACAACCCTGGGGCAACTAATGGAACTGAGATATTCCCCTATGATGACAATGGTCATGGCACCCATTGTGCAGGCATCACTGCTGGCACCGGGGCCCCCGACTATCAGCACATAGGTGTGGCCCCGAAAGCAAACCTTGTCGGCGTCAAGGTTCTAGACGGAGGTGGCAGTGGGTCTTTCGCTGCAGTCATGGCGGGAATGGAATGGACCGTAGAGAAAAGGCATGAGTTCAACATCAGGGCAGCCAGCATGAGCCTCGGAGCCCTCACTGGAGCAATCGAATGGACATCCTCAGAGGAAGAGTCAGTGAACAGAATGGGAAATGAGATGATGAGAGCAGGGGTCACTCTATTCATCGCAGCTGGAAACAGCGGAGGAACCGGAACGATAGGAACGCCGGGGAGTGCTGAGGATGTCATAACCGTCGGCTCACTGGACAAAGATACTGCAATTGCAGTCTACTCAAGCCAAGGGCCAACAGAGGAAGGCAGGGTCAAGCCCAACCTAGCGTTTGTTGGGAGCAGCGTAAACGCACCCGAATCCAACACCGGAGATGGATACGTCGCATTGTCTGGTACTAGCATGGCAACGCCTGGTGCGGCTGGTGTTGCTGTATTGATGTATCAGGCTAATCCCGACTTGAGTCCTTTCGATGTGCGCAACATAATGCAAGAGACCTCAACATACAGACAATGCCACTACATGCTCGCGAACGAGCCGTGCGCAGAAGACCTAATTCCCAAAAATAGGCAGAATAACGTCTATGGACATGGTCATGTGAATGCTCAACCTGCAGTTGAGGAAGCCGCCAATTACGTCTACGAATTGAGCATGTCATTGAACGTTACTTTGGATAGCGAATATGGACAAGATAACCGCGTTCACATTGGACAAGGAGAATCGATTGTATTCAATTTGGAAGGAGGAGTTCAAAGAGTACAATGGCGAACTTGGGACATGAGAGATAATTGGATGGATTTAGCAGAATTTACTATTGGAGATGAACAGTTTGATGTCACACATAGTTTGCTTGTAGATCGGCTACGATTCCTTCCAAACAATACTGTTGAAGGTGATCAAGTAATTCTCGTTAGGGCTATCTCAGGTGATGAAGCATCTACAAATTTAGCAGTTGGAATCCACATTATGGGTGAGGAAAAAGTCACATTATCGGATTCAGATAACTCGCTAATTGGGATTTTAGTAGGGATTTTGGCACTATTAGTACTAATACTTCTTTCCGCACTAATTTTTGCAGGTCTCCAATTAAGAAAACAAGGGTACTTCGATTCAGATGAAGGATACCATGAAGAAATGGAATTTGCCACCGAATCAATGATCGATGATAGTGCAGAGGCCACCCCCTATGGGGATTAACGAAGCGATCGTTCTAGCCGCTGGGGCAAGTAAACGCCTAGGTAGTCCCAAAGCATTAGTTGAAGTCGGAGGACAAACTCTTGTTGAGTTAGTATGCAGTAAATTGCAAAGCGCAGGTCTTTCGGTAACAGTAGTTACTCGAAATTCAATCAAACAAAAGATTCAGGAATTACACTCCAATGTTAGTGTGATAGTTAATCCAAATCCAGATTTGGGCCGAACTGGGACAATTCAATGTGGGATTGGATCAATCGGCATCAAACCTATGTTAATCGTACCAGTTGACAGACCCGGATTTAGTCTAGATACTGTAAACAAACTGTGTGAATGCAACGACACAACGATTCCGACCTACAATGAAAAAGGAGGTCATCCAATTGCAATAACTTCTCAGGATTGTGAGAATATATTGCGGGCTGAACCAGACACTCCATTACGTGAAATAATCAGTCCAGATAGGTTAACTGTGGAAGACACTCATCTACACCTAAACATAGACACCAAAGAAGATGTTAACGAACTACTCAAGGTTGCAAAGCATTTGTGAGTGAGGGATATTCACCCATCAACCAAAGGAATACTAACCCGACAATAATTGCCGGAAGAGTGGTATGAATTGTTGCCCAAATTGAGGCTACTTTGTGTCTAACCAATAGAGGAAATAGGGCGTCTCCGTCCTGAGATATGGCATTTGCAACTAAAGCTGGAAATGAGATTACTCCCTCGATATATGCAGTAATTGCGATAATTTGAGGCCCACATCCTGGAATAAGGCCAACAGCCGCCGCAAGCAAAACTGCCCCTGTGCCAGATCCATGTTCAGACATATCCGATTCACTAATCCCAGACAATATCATACCGAATTCAAAAACTAGGTAGGCGATTAGGACCCAAAAAGTCACGAATGCTGTTTCAGATGCCGCATGAACCAGAGTTTCGTCGAGTGAATTGAGTTTATCTCCTATGGTAGCCTCTGTGTCATCAGCAAAGAAATTCTTGGAGGACATATACAGAATGATGGACAAAGAGCTTCCAATTAACCCCACCCAAGTTACGATTCCATCTCGAGTTGTTGGATCCCAGACTAAATCGGGTGAATATTCAGGATCTTGCGCATACCAAATCAGAAGCAAGATTGCAAGACACAAACCGACAGCTGTTATCGCCCACCAAATTCTGTACCCCTGGTGCAATACACGATACCCCCATCCATCTGGAATCTCTCTTGGTAAATCTTCGATAAGTGAATCCTCACCTTCCATTGCCTTTGCAGCATCTTCACCTAATGGTTCGTCTATTCCAAATTTAGGACCAAATCTGCCTAGAGGGGCTGATGGAGTGACCTCTAACTTATCCACACCATAACCCCACAAAACTCCTACAAGAAAGGAAGTTAAGTGGACGACAATAACAGGAGTAAGGAAAGAAGAGTCTTGGAAAACTGCACCAATTAGCACAAAGGCGGCATCACCGAGTGTTGCGATAAGGGTCGCGATTACAGTTCCATAGGTAACATACCCTCTCGCATACATAGGCATGACAATAATCGCTCCACCACAACCTGGAGTCAGTCCCATCATTGCACCAATTACTGGTTGAAACCTAGTATTTTCACGAATCCAGACTACAAATCGACCTGCTGTGACGTATTGTAACCAACTGAATAGAAGAACCATTGCAGCGACAAAAACAGTCACTGCAAGGAAAGCATCTCTCATCGAGATAACTAAGATTTCCAGCGCTTGAGCCGCACTGATGTTGAGTGACATATGAAGCGCCGAGCTGTTTATTCATATGAAAGTTAGTCGAGGCTAACTCTTCATTTTCTTTTGGTGAAAGGCTAATTTCCTTGCGAGCAACAGCAATACCTTGAGTCGCTTCCGGGCAACTATGACCAGCGCCACGCTAGAGTGGGTATTGGATCGATTAAATCGCGGTGAAAGGGTTGCCCTTGCCTCTGTCGTTGAAGCCAGTGGAAGCGTTCCCGGTAAGCCAGGTGCTAAAATGGCCGTCAGCAACTTAGGAAACAGACATGGCACCATCGGAGGGGCTGGGTTAGAACTGAAGGTAGAGAAGCACCTTGGTCAAATGTTGACTGATGAATCCGCCACTAGTAGAGTCGAAACATATGTCTTACATCGTGATGCGAAGGGCCAAGAGGCGACGGCGCTTAACAGCCTCTGCGGCGGTCGCGTAACCGTCTCTCTGGAGGTCTTGAAACCCGTGCCACACATACTAATCGCTGGTGGTGGCCATTGCGGTCTAGCCATCGCTGCTGCTTGTGATAATCTCGGTTGGTCGCACAGTGTTTTTGATGTTAGAAACGAATACGCTGATGGAGAATTATATCCAAATGCGGTAGAACATCATTCAAGCGATGTAAAGGAGTTTATTGCCAGTCTTTCGGATAATGGTTTCATGCGATTTTCAGACGTTCTATTGTTAGGGCATGACTGGTCAGTAGACCAAGATTTGCTGATTGGCCTATTATTGAATCGTGGAGAATCCAATCGACCACGCATTGGAGCAATTGGTTCGCGAGCAAAATGGAAGGTTTTCAGGGAGGCAGCAATTTCTGCAGGAGTGTCAGAAAATGCGATTGATTCGGTTCGGTGTCCTATCGGAATCCAAATCGGTGCGGAAAGCCCTGAGGAGATTGCAATCGCAGTATGCGCCGAAATTATGGCTATTGAGAAAGGTGTTCGGGAATAATTTGCAGCATTTTATCTTTGAATATCGTTGCATAGGGTTGAATAGCGCTATCAGAATGTGGAATCAATGCGCAAGGTAGTCCTGAGATGGAATCTCTCAACTATTCAAGGCGCTAAGGAATTGGGGCGCATCTTGCAAATTTGCCAAAGGTTCGAAGTTCTGGCTCATTTAGGAGTGTCTCCAGTTGGAGTAGTTCAATTAGCAGAGATTGAATTACAGGATGGAAAAGAAATACATGAACTAAATGATTTGGAAAGTTTTCAGGTAGTGGAAATCCACGAGGAATCCGAGGATGGAATATTGGCTAGTATACTATGTTCACACAGTTTGGCTAAGTCCGCTATTGAACTATCTAACTTACACCTCCAACCGCCGTATAGCCTGGATGCAGTACGTGGTATGGAAATGAGAGTAACCGGATTAACAGGAGCAATGCGAAGGTTTCTTGCTCTTCTCAGAGTAGTCTTGCCTCCAGACAAAGTAAGTGTCATAACAATGCGAGGAGAAATGGTCAACGGTTGGGACAAAGTTCTGACTACAAGGCAACAAGAAGTACTATCATTTGCCGTTGAAAGAGGATATTACGAAGAAGGAGGATCTGTTACAATAAAGGAACTAGCAGATGA
>CALEIW010000061.1 GCA_937876055.1 uncultured euryarchaeote | reverse complement strand
AAAAGGTCATCAGAGGCAGTCATTAAATCGAAAACTTGTACATCATCCCCATATCTTTCTGCGATTTCATCTAGTCGTTGTGCCCACTCAGCGCTGGCCTCAGTAAAATAATGGTGAAGATCAGTAGGGAAGATTTGTGTCAAAAAGGGCAGAAAAGACATATTTGGCAGATTCCACACTAGTACATCGACTTCCGAGGCTACTAAAGTATCAAGTATGATAGTTATGTTTTCTTCTAGTTCATCGATGAAGGAATAATCTCCTGAAATGATTTCTACATCAGAATCAATAAAATCCCAGGCACCAACCATCATCGTTACTAATGTACCATTTCCATAGTTATCTGCTATGGTTGTGTGCCTTCCTGCGTCAATTAATGTCCAAGACCTGTCCCCCCCGACCGCTCCTTCATAGTAATCTAAGCCCATCAAATTAGCAGCGTGCACACTTGCAAATGGACCTCTGTAGCCCGAGGGGTCTGATCCTAAGGTACTATCCCCCAAAGACGCAATTGTGTGATATTGAAAGGTTCTATTTTCTTCTTCAGGCGTGCTGTCATCTTGCGCTTGTACCATTGGAGATATTGTGCCCAGAAGAAAAATTACCAGCAAAAAAAAACAGTTAGTTCTTGCTAATTTGTTTGAGGCCCATTGCATATTTCTTATGCGCCTCGATTTTTAATATAAATTGATGTTTAAATTAACATCAGTTATAGACAGAAATATTACTCACTGGTGACTATCACTTTCGCAGGCCTTAGTACCCTATCGTGCAGCAAATATCCGGATTCGATCTGTTCAAGGACCTCTCCCGATTCTTGACCTTCTTGAACAGGAACAGTAGCAATTGCTTCCATCTGTGTTGGATCGAATAACTTACCAGTTGTCTCAAGAATGGTGACACCTTCAGATTCAAGAGCACTTTTCAGAGAATCAAGAGTCATTTTAACTCCATTAGTAATCGCTTCATTGTCTCCATTTTGATTCGTAATTGCTTTCTCTAGAGAGTCGATTGCAGGGATTATTCGAGAGGCTAATCCAGCGGCTCCAAATCGTATTGCTTGGGCCTTGTCCCTCTGCCCTCTTTGTCTGGCATTGGCGGTTTCAGCCTTCGAATATTGCAGTTCTTTCTCAAGTTCAACTAATTTCGCTTCTAGAACCGCCATCTCATCTTCCGGTTCTTGGGGCTCCTCAGCATCCTCCGGCTCACCATCTGACATAGTCTGTCCGTTCTAAACGACCTTCAAGAATCCAATGGTTACTAACCTTGAAATTATTCTATTCAAGATAGAAGTATTCACCGCTGACTTTCTGTTCTCGGTCCTTTCTACTTCCTGGCTTGTTTATCCTTGGTCTGAAAGACTCATGGTCTCTCCTGAAGGTTACATCGACATCACTTAGGAAGCGATTCATTCCTTTTCTCAAGGACATTGGGCCCTGGGCATTACCGTGAGATCCTCCTTTACCATCGAAGACCAATAATGAATCTGAGACAATATCAATGAAGTAAATATCATGGTCAATTACCATGGCTGCTTTTTCATTACTTTCCATTGTTCTTCGAATCGCCTTTGCGGCTTCCATTCTAGCGTTTGCATCTAGATGAGCACTTGGTTCATCGAGCAAGTATAGGTCCGCTTCCTTCCCTAGACATATAGCAATACTAACTGCTTGTAATTCTCCGCCAGAGAGTTTTTTTGCCCTTAATTCTAACAATTGGTCGACCTGTAACGGACGAATAACTTGGGTGTTGAATTCACCACTTCTCCATTTTCCACCCAGTTCAGTATCTAGCCAATCTTGTACTGTTCCATCAAAATCTGTACTAACATGTTGCGGTTTGTAAGATATCTCAGCATCCATTGTGCACCAGCCTTGATCTGGTTCTATTTCACCAGCAATCATCTTGACCATTGTTGTCTTTCCTGTTGCATTGGGGCCAACAACACCTACTACCTCAGCGCTACGAACTTGACCTTCTCCAGTTTTCAGATTGAAGTCACCCAAAGTCTTCTCCATATCCCCCCAAGACAGAATTGTTTGACCAACTTCTTCCCCTCTAACTCTACCACGGAGGAATTGGATAGGTTTGTCTCGAATTCTGACGTTTTCTTCGGGAAGAAAGCCGTCAAGATAGGCATTGATTGCGGTTCTAGTCGACCTAGCTGGAGTAAAGATACCAAACGCGGCTCTTTCTCCATATACTACGTGAAGAAGGTCACAGAGCACGTCTAGAATAGCTAGGTCGTGCTCGACAACGAGAATTCTCTTTCCACGCTCAACCATATCCTGAATTATTCTAACCACTCTCATTCTTTCGTGAATATCCAGGTAAGACGAGGGTTCATCGAAGAAGTATACATCAGCCTCCTTGAGTAATGTAGCTGCCATAGCGACTCTCTGTAATTCTCCACCAGATAATTGACCTAGAGTCCTATCTAGAATATGGTCAATTGCTAACAACTCTGCATAATGATCTAGTTCACCTCTATCGTCAACTCTCGCAAGTAATTCCATAGCCTTTCCATCGAAAATTTTCGGTAACTTATCGATATACTGAGGTTTAACTGCAATCTTTACTCCTTCCTCGGCAACCATGCTTAGATAATCTCTCAATTCTCCTCTTGGAAATGATTCGATTATTTCATGCCAATCTCGTGAATCAATAGTCCAATCACCAAGATTTGGGCGAAGAGAACCAGATAGCAAATTTATCGCAGTAGATTTCCCCATTCCGTTCGGTCCTAGGATACCGACAACTTGCTCTTCACGAGGAGCAGGTAAACGGAACAAACGGAATCCATTCTCACCATATCGATGAGTCATTTCACCATCTAATTCTTCAGGTAAATTGGTGATGATTAAAGCATCAAATGGACATTTGTTCACACAAATTCCACAACCGATACAAAGAGGTTCGGAAACTAATGGTTTACCGCTTGAATCGTCTAGAACAATACATTCGATTCCATTACGAACAGGCGGGCAGAATGCCCAACATTCTGCATTACATTTCTTTGGCTGGCAACGGTCCTCAAGTAACACTGCCACCCTCATGAATATCCCTCCGAATTGCTATGCTCGATAATCTTCCCTTTTGTCTCGGCCTTTCAAAGCCACTTCTTGCTCATACAGCAAGGAAGCGGTATCTTGCGTATACGTATGCGGCTAGAGAGATTTTCTCAGCCTTTGATAATTGCACACGCTCTGTGAATACATCACCATCCTTCTTGTTAATTTTCTTCAAAATGGATTCGTAGAATGCCATCATGGCTGCTGGTGAATATCGAGACTGCCTATCTAATAATGGAAGTAGTTTGAATGCCTTATCTCGATAAGTTTCAGCTCTTTCTATGTATTCTTGAACGAATGGCTTCCAACCTGGGTGATTGAGCAATTCCGCACCACTCTTTACATCCGATTCACTGATTCCATATCTGCGTAAATCTTCCATTGGCAGGTAAATTCGGTCTCGCTCTGCATCTTCTGCAACATCTCGGATAATATTCGTCAATTGCATGAAAATCCCCCAGGCTTCAGAAAATTCCCTAGCTTCTAATTCTGAATATCCGTAAATTTCGATGCAAACCAAACCTACTGTAGATGCGACTCGGTAACAATACGAATAGAGGTCCTCGAAAGTCTCGTAGCGATTGCGATGGAAGTCGTCTTCCATTCCACTAATCATGTCGTCGAGTAATTGGCGTGGTATATTGTAACGGCGAATAGTATCTTTCAGTGCAATAAAAATTGGATCCGTTGAGGTGACCTGGCCGTAA
>CALEIW010000060.1 GCA_937876055.1 uncultured euryarchaeote | reverse complement strand
AATCTAAGATTGATCAATTAATGGAAATTATTACAGACTTGCAAAATAATGCATAATGCCGGGAAAATCACAATAACATAGTGGATTAAATCGGCTATGAAGAAAATGATTGGGGACCTTATTGCCGAGGCAGTTCTACGCCTTGTTGGTGAAATTATTATTTTGGGAATTATTGCAATTTTAATTTCTATGGGCCTATCAGAAGGTCAGGCTCACGGTGTCTTTGTTTTGTTTGTTATTGTCGTAGTTTACAGAGGGTTTCGATGGGAGAAAAAGAGGCGTGAATTGTTAGGAAAGGCTGTCGACTTAGACTTAGATGGAGATGGAAAGATTTCGGAAGAAGAATGGGCTGCCGCTGAGATGGGTGAAAATAATCAAGAAGATGGGAAGGAGTGGTGGGGTGAAGAAGAGTGAATTTTAGGAATTCATTGTGGAGATAAATTCTGTCAAGACTCTTTGTAGTTCGTCTGCATCATCAAATGACTCTGTTAGATTTCCAGTAATGATCCAATCTGCACCGGCTTGCACTGCTTTTCTAGCTGCTTCACCATCTCTTATTCCGCCGCCTACAACTAGAGTAAGGTTGCATGAATTACGAGCCGCCCGAATCAGTTCTTCACTTACTGGAGCGGTGGCTCCGCTTCCTGCCTCAAGATATAGAAGTTCGAATCCATATGATTCTGCAGTCATGGCATAAGCCGAAGCTCGTTCTGTTTGGTCGGCTTCGAGTAGGTCTGCTTTCCCTACTTCTCCCACTCTACCACCGGGCGCACAAACAACGTATCCCATTGGGAGAGTTTCAACTCCTGCCTGGCGAATGAATGGTGCTCCTGCTAGTTGTTCCTCAATGAGGAATTTTGGAGTTGTGCTATTCATCAGCATCATGAATGTGATTCCGTCTGCTGAAGGTGATAGAGCGGCAGCTCCTGCTGGGAATAATACAATTGGCACGCTCCAAGACTCTTCATCGAGTTCCGAATCTTGGCTGGAGGCCCATGTGACTAACTCGAGTGCTTCTTTTATCGCGACTACTGTTTTGTGGACGTTATCCATATCAGTACCTGTCGATCCCCCCACTAACACCATGCTAGAGCCGGCTGATACAGCCGCCATACATCGTTTTGCTGCCATCTCTGGTGTTTGGTCGGCTGGATCTATGAGTATGGCATGCCTAGCTCCACCATCGGTGTTGGTGACATAGCGGAGTGTTGGGCCTGGCTCCCTCACCATGGCCTTGCGTGGCGATTTAGTGTCTAAGTGTTTCACGTGGTTGCTGCAAGTGAGCGCCCAAGTTCTACTTCTTGCTCCAAAGATAGTGATGGATTTTCGCCAGACCAATCCATCAACTGTAACCACTTTCCATCACTCCGTGGTGGTTCTTGTTCTGCTGGCCACCAAATTTCTACAAGGCCGTCCGGTCTATGACCCTCGTAATCTGAGCCGTTCAGTTCCTCATTGTGTATACCACCCTTCCAGAAAGTAGGGGATTTGGTTTCTGATTTTGTGATTACTTTCTCGACAAATAATTTGGAGCCGGATGAATAACCGGCGCCGGAAAGCATGATGGTTTCTCCTGATTCTGTTTTGCTCCGTTGTGTTGTGGATCTCAAGTGTAAGTTGGCCCCCCTTTCAACTAATTTTGTTGCCATGGCTTTTTCTAGCCAAGATCGTCGTACTGCGGTGTCGGATATTGTTGGTAGTTGGGAGCCTAAATCACCTATCCATTCATTCGGGATAGTATTCGAAAGTGGTTGTGTAATCAATCCCGGCAGCTCTCCAATTAACCCGGCTTCGGCGCGATCTGAAATTAGGTGTAATTCTGCATCTGGATGTTTGTCTAATATGGCGTTAGCGCAAACCAATTGCGATAGTTCGATACCAATAATCGCTATCCTCAACCGTCCTCATCTCCGATATTTTTCAGGCCATCTTGACCTTCTCAAAGAATAGTGCATGGACGGGGCAGGCGGGAATGCAAAGGTCGCAATGAGTGCATGTTGGTTCATCGATAATCACCAAGAGATTCGACAGATCTAACGCGTCGACTGGGCAAATAGCGACGCACGCGGCGCAGCCAAAACAACGCCCTTCGTCTAGTGAGAGGATTTCTTCAGCGCGTCTTGGCATTGGTTGGTGGAAGTGGTTGCTCTACTCAAACCCACCCCGACCCCTTCATTTCCATTGGAAGATTAGGATTAGAAAAAAGAAGCGATATAATGTTGGTTTCCGGTTCAATTAGCGATATTCATTGAGCCTATACCACTACCAGCCCATAGCCATTAGGGGGCTTCTTCTCGAACAAATTTGCTATCATTACCTTTCGACAGGAAATAGGGGGGGTCCCCACCACATTTCCCAGCGAAGTTTGATTTGGAGAGAATCACTCGCCACCTTATGGTGCTCTATTCACCCGGCCGCACTACATCGTATCCAGATGAACCGGTCGAAGAGGGAATTCGACTACATTTCCTAGGAGGTGGAGACGAAGTCGGTAACGTGGGGTGCGTGCTTGAAGACAAAACAGGCACCAGGCTGCTGATAGATTACGGATTGGCTCCTACAAGACCACCAAAATATCCATCTGAATGCCCGCCAGTAGATCACGCAATCATCACACATTCACATATTGATCACATAGGAATGGCTCCTTGGTTAGTCGGCCACCACAGCACCACTCTTCACGGAACAGAACTCACTGCAGCAGTCTCTGAAATGATGTGGCGTGATACTTACAAAGTTTCCAAAATAGAAGGATATCCTCTTCCATGGGATATGAGAGATCTAGATGTGGCATTAGGTGCCTGGCAAACTCACAACTTTGGAGAATGGTTTAATGTTGGAGAATGGAGATTGAGATTCCATCGCGCGGGCCACATTCCTGGAGCCGCGATGGTTGAAATCGAGACCCCCGAACTTCGTTTACTATGGGGTGGGGATATGGATACTCGAATTAGTCCAAACGTTGGTGGTGCTAAGCCATTGGATTGTGACATACTTTGTATCGAATCCACATATGGTGGGCGTGAGCACCCAAATCGCAAGGAAGAAGAATCTCGACTTGTTGCAAGAGTGAAAGAAGTAGTTAGTAGAGGAGGGGTAGCACTAATCCCAGCATTTGCATCAGGTAGGTGCCAAGACATACTTCGAATATTATACGAGGCCGCCCCACATTTGGAAGTACACTTCGATGGAATGGGGACTAGAATAACCCAACACTGGATGAACAACCAACAATACATTCGAGACCCAAGTGGATTAGAAAAAATGTGGCGCTGGGCAAGAAAGGTACGCAGCAAATCGGATCGAAAGAAAGCCCTGGAGGCAGATGTAATTGTCACTACCAGTGGTATGTTAGATGGCGGCCCGGCAATTTGGTATCTCAACAGATTAAGACACAGCTTATCAAATGCAATACTACTAACAGGATATCAGGCAGAAGGATCAGGGGGAAGAAGCCTCCTTGAAAATAGAAAGTTACCAATTTTTGGGAATTTAACACAAATCGACTTAGAGGTCGATCAATTCCAACTTTCAAACCATGCAGGACACTCAGAATTAGAGAAATTTGTACACGATTGCCGACCAAAACACGTAGTCTTCTTTCACGGTGATGCGGAAGCAAGAGCAGCTATTGGCGCCGCATTCTCACAAAACCCAACCCCACAACTTCCAGTTAATGGAACTCCTATAATCTTGAAAAAGTGACTTTTCGACGGCATTTATCATAAGCCGAACAGCAAGTTCAACGACTAAGTAGCCTATGCGCTACTGTAAGAAAGACAGGTGAAAAAATGGAAGCACTAGACAAACAATTTGGAATAACCGAAGCGGGAAGCACGGTTGAGGGAGAGATACGAGCAGGAGTTACAACATTCCTGACTATGGCGTATATTTTGTTGGTTAACCCAGCAATGCTCTCCGGTTCAGGCATGGAATTTAATGATGCACTGTTCGCAACCGCGATTGCCGCATTCGTAGGATGTACAGTAATGGGGCTGTGGGCGAATTTACCGTTTGCCT
>CALEIW010000059.1 GCA_937876055.1 uncultured euryarchaeote | reverse complement strand
TTTCCACATGGGTATGCCTTAGCCCAAGTTGCAGTATTTGGAACAGAATTGTCCAGCGGCTGCTTCGATTACCGCGGAGCAGGCGAGGGATGGGGTATTCATCACGCAGTGGAATGGCTCGGCTCACAAGAATGGAGCAATGGCCACGTAGGCCTCTACGGCAAGTCGTACGAGGGAGCCACACAATGGGAAGCAGCGGCACAAGCAAGTGAATACCTGAAGACCATTGTGCCTATTTCTGGAACTACAGCCCTTCATCCTCTTTTGTACAAAAATGGAAGCGCTGAGGCTAGAAGCCAAGTCATGCACATGAATTATTTCTCAAGCACGGTAGATTACAATGAGGACGATTTAGACAATGTATGCCCAGATATCGCTGAAGGGCTATTTGCAGGACCAGTAACCTACGTGGGCGGAGAAATGGACCCATACATGGAGAACTACTACGAAGAGCGAAGCCACATTGACAAGGCATTTGGAAAATGGAATGGCAGCATTTACTGGGTTCAGGGAATGCAGGACTGGAACGTTGATCCACACCAAGTGTTTGGGGGCCCAGTTGGAGTTAATTGGTATCAGGAATACATCGACGCTGGCTACGACGTTAGAGGAATTCTAGGTCAATGGGGACACCATTATCCCGACCAAGTCAGCAGCCACGATGGAATTAGTAGTGGCAATGGCCTTGAGGCAAGACACAATATGACCAGATGGGATTGGGCTCAAGATTTGTTTGAATGGTTCGAGTACTATCTCAAGGGAGTAGGGCCCAAACCCGACCTCACCGCCCAGATACAGCGCTCGGACGGCGAGTGGCGTATTGAGGAGACATGGCCACCAAGAGATGTTGTTTGGAACGACATTTCTCTAGGTAATTGCACCAACCAAGGAAACTCATGGGTAGGAGGTGCTCCTGTAGTTGGAGGGGTTAGCGAGGTCATCGTAGAGTGTCCAGCATTCGATCAGGATGTGCATATTGCCGGCCTAGTTAGATTACACATGCTAGCCAGTGCCGTATACGATGGCGGCCAAGTATTCGTCGAGATGCAAGATTCTGTAACAGGAGTAAGAATCGGTCATGCTACAATGGACATTCGCTACCATTCCGGTGGCAATGAACCAACAGGAGTAATTCCAGGCCAGACTGTCACTATGATGATGGAGTTCCAAGGCATAGATCACCTACTTCCAGCCGGTAATGGAATCAAACTAGTGATGACAACATCGGGCAAGGACTACCTCGCTCCAGCTTGCGGTGCCGCATGCCCTGTTCATGTGCATATTATCGAAGATAGCATACTTTCTCTTCCTCTAATTGACAGAGACGGCTCAAATGTCCTAATTACACCTCAGAGAGAGTCGTGAGATAACACAGAGCGGGAGCATTCATCTTTCAGAGCCTAGAGCGCCCCATGTCCATGTCATTACCCCGACGAGCTATGGAACAGATGGGGTTCGCTGTTTGCTGCCTTAGTTGCGATGCTCCAGATATCGCTGGGACCGAGCGATGTAGGGGGTGCATCGAGTCGCACGCAAAGGCACGAGACAAGTTGACTTCAGGTCCTGCGACAACTAAAGCGGAACGCTTAGCGCGCGAGCAAGTAACCATGTTAGCAGACCCTAGCAAATATATCGACGATAGTGAACATGGCAATTTCATGCTCAATTATGTTCGACTTATCGACGCTCATCAAGGGGTGGAGGAAGTCATAACAATGGAGCAAGTCGAGGCAAGATTCGCCGCACAGAGAGCCAAGAAGGGCAAATCATTGATCCGAGAAGTCGCTAATCAGAATCCTTGGGCAGAACGCGCCCCGGACGCTGAGGAAAGAGAAGAAATGTTGCAAATGTTCGGAACCGCAAAAAGACCAGAAGCCCCAACTTGGGATGATTTGTTAGATGAGGTCGGCGAATTACTCGATGAGGATTGAGAATAACGAGCCTTCAAACGAGACGAGTAGAGTGAGATAGACAATGGCAGCAGAAAGAGACCCTCGCGCATCGCGCTTGGAAGACGACCCATTCGAGCGCGCAAGCTCACCGGGAAGCCATACTCGGGCAAGGGATGACGGCAACTGGAGACAGCCACACGTCAGAGTCGTATTCGCCAGCAATGGTCAAGGAGGCCAACCATTCTTCCGAGTATTTGGAGAGGAACCTCAACCAAGAAGAGTCTACATACACAAGGGCTCGATATGGCATTTTTCGAGAACGGAAATCGAGCATCTAACTCAAGCGACCCTAGCATTTTCAGTCGCATTAGCATTCATGTCTGTGGGTGGTATATTCGGAGCATTGAATTCTCCTAGCGCATTTTTGATGGGGGGTTTGTTCTGGATGATTCCCGCAGCTCCAGCTTTCATAGTTCACGAATTAGCCCACAAAGTATCAGCCCGCCACTATGGTTGCTGGGCTGAATTTAGAGCATCACCCGGCGGCCTTAGGTTTGGTGTAATTCTCGCCGCCTTACTCGGGATAGTTTTCATGGCCCCGGGTGCAGTAATGGTGATGGGAAACACAACTAAGCAACAATTCGGAAAGATCGCACTTGCAGGACCGCTAAGCAACATTATGCTGTGGGCAGTTGGACTTGGTTTGATATCACTCGGTCTTGAATCAACAGAATTCACCTACGGCGACAACGGACTACTCTACTATTGGTGCTGGGTCAATGTTGGCCTTGGTGCTTTCAATATGATACCATTCGGGCCACTTGATGGAAGAAAGGTAAAGACTTGGTCCAACTCTATTTATTGGATATGGGTTTCAATTTTTGCAGGATTGTTTTGGTTTAACATGAACATATTGCCTAGTATGTTAGGATAGGGTCAACCATGGCGGAGAATTACGAGGAACCCGCCTACGAACTACTCCAGAAGTACCGTGGCTTTGAAGTAAGAAAATATGCCGATACCATTCAGGCCAGAGTGTCGACAAATGGGATGAACTATGGTGAATCCGCTAGACCGTTCAGGAGAATAGCCGGCTATATTTTCGGTGGAAACGAACGACAACAAAGCATCGCAATGACTGCCCCCGTGCACATGTGGCAATCCGGCGAAGAATCTCTCATGGCCTTCACAATGCCATCAGAACACAGGATGGAAGATCTCCCCAAACCAACCGACTCAGGGGTAGAACTACTCCATGTGGAAGGAGGAGTGGTTGCCGTTCTGAAGTTCTCTGGACTCTCCCGCCCAAGCAAGTCACTGAAACTACAGAATAAGCTACGCAAACTTGTCGAATCAGAGGGCCTTACAACTTCTGGTAATGCTAAACTAGCCGTTTATGATAACCCGATGTCTACTCTGCCATTCCTTCGCAGGAATGAGATACATATCCCATTAGAATGGGATGTTTAGAGAAGGGCGTTGAAAATAGGCTGTTCATCACAATGGAAGAATGTCATCATCGCCCACCAAGTAATCATATCTAGGCTATTTACAACATTGGCGACACCAGTGTTTTCCTCTCCGTAATCCTTGCCTGTTGTATCCATCCAATCTTCCATTTCTTCTAGCGTATCGCAGACCTGATGATAGCACCAATAGCCATCTACTAATCCACCAAAACCAATGGTTACAGTGCCTAAATTATCTTGGAAGCTAGCGTGATCACTTCTTGCTGTGGTGTCTTCATAGACGATGACTTCAGGCCTATCCATATCTAGCCAAACAGAAGTTTTCCAAGTGTCTGCACTGTAGTTTGTACCAACTAACGTCCCCATTTGTTCTTCCAACCCTAGTGCATCAGAACCTATCCAATTCGATAGACCAACCATCTCTGGCTGGTCTAACTGATCATGATTTGGACCCGGGCCAATGTATACCCTTAGTGGCCATACCTCACTGTCTTTCGGATAACCATCTTCGTCGATTTGGGGATCAGGGTCGCCATGAGGCGCACCGCCTCCGCCAGGCCAGTTCACTCCAGCCATGTCGAGATTGATGTAATTCATCACAGTCACTTGGGGGTTGTCTTCCTTTACGTGGTACTCAGTCCAGTAATCCGACCCTCTCTTTCCTCCTT
>CALEIW010000058.1 GCA_937876055.1 uncultured euryarchaeote | reverse complement strand
TACTGAGCCAGGAATTGTTTGCTTCGGATAAGGCATCGGCTGTCCATTGTTCAATCTCAAAAGGAGAAAGGCCCTCTGGGGGATCAATTTGGCTTAGTAGAATTGTTTCGTCAATCGGAGAATCTTGAAGTGTCAGTGTTCCATCGTTTCTCCCAGTTATTGTGGCTAGGTTTGTTTCCGCAAAAGAGTTTGATTCACAGACGTCTGAGCAAGCCCCCTTTGCAAAAGAATTGTTACCTATAAAATGGCTGAGTTTGGAAAATATGTATGCTGAGAAGGCTATCGCTGTGAAGGATTGGACCTTGTGCATCCTATTCGCCCTCCAATGATGCAATCCGAGGATACCTGTAGGGAGTATAGCGAGAGCTAATGTTGTTTTATCGGAATCATTGGTTGGATCTAATCTCCTTTTTCGAAGTCTTTCAATTTTCCATTTCTCGTATGCTTCACCGATTCCCTGGGGCATAATCAGTAGGATTGCAATTAAGAAAATGTACGGCATTACTCCATCCAAAGCTGTATAATTTGAGCGACCGAGAGGAAGGCCTACGCCAATCAATACTGGAGTGGAGAGTGAGCGAACAAAACCTACCACCAAAGAGCCAACAATCGCACCTGGAATAGAGCCAATCGTGCCTAATACGATAATTGCGAATGAGGGTAGTAGAAGAGCAAATGCGGTTTCTGGGTTGAATCTAAGAGTCATTGCGAAAATTGCACCGCCCATCCCAGAAATCCCCGCGGATAGGAAGGCACTAGTTAGATGGACTCCTTCGACGTTGATACCACTACTTGCGGCCAAATCTGGATTGTCAGCGACTGCTCTCATTCTCCTTCCCAGTCTGGTTTTGTTCAACAGAAGCATCAGTAGTAGAACGGAGGAAAAAATGACGAATGGGACCGCACCTTTGTGATACGCGTAGTTCGTGGTGGCCTGAGTTATGCAATCAGCAGTTGTATCATATATCTCAATTGCCGGTTTCGAGGTCTCGCTAATTATCCTGGTCAGGGTAGGCTCACCTGTTTCGGCATGGAGAGTTTCTTCACAACTAAATTGAGTGTATGTACGTCCTTCATCTAGACTTCTCTCTCCAAGATTCAGGCGCATCTTTGTGGTTGGAAGTTCCCACCTTTGAGTTGGCATTCTCCAGTCACCCTCGGGCTCGAATAGGTTCCTCCCGTTGCCGAATCTTAGAAATGTCAAAGATCGTAGGATTAGAGCGACTCCCAGAGATGCTATCATCATAACTTGGGGGCTTGCCTTCTTCTCTCTGAAATCTTTGTAAACCAACCTGTCTATAATTATCCCAGCAGTTCCGGTTAGAACAAATGCTGCTATTAGGGTGAAAATTAGTACTGACCATGTAATCACACCGTCCTTGGAAGACTGTAGGTTTGACATAGGGAATAGAAAGTCACTCCAAATCATAATCATCGACAGATACATCCCAATCATGAATAATTCAGATTGGGCGAAATTACCGTATCTCTGAACCTTGTAGGTCAGCGTTAATCCAATAGCGATAGCCAAGTATGTTGATGACCACGTGAGAGTACCAGTGGAAATCGAAACTAAGTCAAGGGTGAATGAGGCGCTGGAATCCTGCCCCTTCAGTAGTAGATCCAGAGAAAAGAACGTCACTATTACCATGAAAATTGGTGATAGGATAATTCCTAGAGTTCTTGAAGCACCGCTAGGAATATCGTCGAATAGTACCTTCACAACAATGAAACCGGCAGATATTGACTCTAGTATTTGTAGAAGCCAGACCAAATCATCTGGCAACCCATCTCCGATTAACCGGTCTAGTAAATTCAGAGTTCCGTATCCATTTAGAGTGCCAAGAAAATTAGCATCAATAAACAGGAGAAGTGCGATTAAGAGTCTTCTGTTGCCTCTTGAGAGGTCAGAATATAGGTTTCTCACTCTGTCGAACATAGGGTACAAAGCCCCTAATGCCCGATTGAAATTAATTGTTGGGGCAGTACGGCGGGCAGTAGTGCCCGCCGTACTGCTTTACGTTTCCATCAAGCGGTAGCGGTGGTGATACCGTTTTCTGGGTCCCAGTACCTAGCGCAATCGTAGGAGACAGTATTGGCTCCATCCGTTGCGTCGGTTGTCACCGAGAACTCTCCGATGCAGAATCCTGCAGGGATAATATCTCCATTCGTCAGGAATGAGATTGTCCCACTTGCTCCGTTCAATCCCTGTCCAGTCTCCATGACAGCGTGTTCGGCTGGTAGGTTAGG
>CALEIW010000057.1 GCA_937876055.1 uncultured euryarchaeote | reverse complement strand
AGTAGCATGACAGCGAGTAAAACGAACATAGGACCCATCATGCCCAAAGCCGCTTGACTCTGAGCATCACCTTGTCCAGCAGGTGCCGCCATGTGTCTTCCTCTCTGAGGCTCTCAATTGAAGGATTCGGCGCGGCTCACATATTATGTGAGCCGGAATTAACTGAATTGGAAGCTGCAAGTTTCGCAAGAAGATGCACCAACTGAAGCCTCTGTTCCACAAACAGGACAAACATCAGGGGCCACTATTGTTGCTTGCTGCGGATCTTCCTCGTGGTCATCTGAATCTTCCATAGTCTCTTCATTTTCATCAGTCATCGATTCTACATTCTGTACCTGAGGCATGGATAAGTCAACATCAACATCTGAATTTGAGTCCACATCTTCTTCTTTATTTTCCTCGGTTTGAGGTTCTGAATCAAATTCGGATTGTGGAACAACATCTGGGGTGTCTAGATTCATTCTGGTGGACTCATCAACCCAGTCTGGCAGGTTCGGTTCCTCATCTACTTCGTCACCGAAAGTTGCTCCATGGTAGTCTTGAGCATCTGCTACTTTGTATTCGCTTTCAGAGTCTCCTTGAATTTCAAAAACTACCTCTATTCGCTCGTCCTTTTCGATTCTACCGATAGGCCAAGTTACATGCGTCCCTTCTCTGGCAGACTCCTTACTAAAGTCTAAAACTCTCTCTCCGGATTGATTTGAGCGAACAGTAGATTTTTCGATATTAAAAGTGCCAGGGACTACATCGTGAAGAGATAAATCCTCTAGAGCACTATCTGAGTCGTTTTGGAACATTAAGAGGATTTCATATCTGCCAGGACCTGCTGCTGGAAACACTTCTTTTCCGGTTGAGAACCTTCTGCGGCGATGAACTACACGAATTAATGGAGTGCGGTTACAGTGACGGGTAGCTACTGGACCGAATCTTTCCATACTGAAATCGGCCCGAATTGGAGCTGCGAGTTTTTCATTTTGAGGAGAGGGGTCATCGGCATGTAATGGATAAGTTATGGTCAGTGATTTACCAGGTTGCAATCCGAGAGGCGCTGATGTCCCTACGGTGATTCTTAGCGCGTGGCCTTGCGAATCTGGAGACACCAATTGTTCTTCTATCTGTGTGCCATCGACTACCTCTATTCTGTATTGATCTTCATTAAGATCGGAGCCTTCCATTTCAATTCGTAGTTGATTAGTAGCAGGTGCTTGGAAAATACCCGGGATATCATCGAGTAATCGCATCACGTTAATTGGTGCAGACCCGGTGTTTTCTATTACCGTTATACAATCTAAGTCCGATGCGACATAGGAGCGTATTCGGGAAATGCTGTACTGTTTGTTTACATCAGCATCTAAGACCTTGAAACTCCTCTCTTTTAATTCTAAAATTCCAGTGGATTCGACATTAGCTCTTGGTAAAATCGAGTAGTTAATTTCATGCGTAAAATTGGGCTTATCTATTGCTTCGATTCTCTTTTCTATTGAGTCCCAAAGCCCTTCCGGAGGTATCTCTTCTCTGATATCTTCCATTTCTAAGAATGGATCACTGCGACCCGCCAGCCAAACAGTAGCACCTGATAGGCTGACAACAAAAGAAGACCGGTTTTCTACAACTAACTTGCAATGGAATACATCTGGTCTGTCATCTTCCTTGGGTGAAACATAGCCAAATTGACGGGCTCTAGAATTTACCGAATCAAATTGTGCCCTTGAGACAGTAGCTTCACAAGAATATGCAGCACTGACTGTGCCAGTTGCGAAGCGTTGAATCGTCCTAGTAGTGACTCTTGGAATTATTTCTAAGGAAGCAGTATCGCCAACTGGGAGCCTACCAATGCGCCAAATCAATTCATTGTCCTTTATGTCGTATTCAGGACCTTCTGATAATTCAAAATTTTCCGGGAGGGCTCTTCTAACGACGACATCTGTCAAACTCACCGGAGCAATATTTTCAACACTTAGTCGTATAAGCACCTCTTGTGCATGTTCGGAATATACCATTGATAGACTCGATTCTTGAGGGCGTTCTGGTTCAGTGTCAATATGCTCCCTAAGAACCAACATTCTAGGACCTGATGCTGTATATGGAAGGGTTGTGGTTTGTGTCGCATCTAATTCACGTACTGTGATTGCCCCTCCGCCAATATCTGTAGAAGCAGTATTTTGTAGCAAGACTTCTATGTCCCAAGCACGGTCCTTTCGACTGGAATTTCTCAAGATTAGTTCGCCATCGATGGATTGTTGTCTAACTGTGCCATCTGGATTGAGGACTGATTCTTCCTTTTCCTTTAGAGTGACATACAATTTATCTCCAGGAATTGAATCCACTTCTCCAGCTGGCCGGAGATTACTAGATAGGGCTGGTTGAGGTTCATCTATATCCTCAGATTCTGGTTTAGAGTCGTCTTCATCCTCGAATGCTCTATCAAGAGCATTGTTCCAATCTTCGGAACTTAAGTCAGAAATTTCCTGAGATTCGTCATCAGAATCTTCATCCTCCAGTTCATCTAGAGAAGCTAGGCTGTCATCGAATGAATGAATGTCAAGTTCATCTACATCCCATGCTTCTTCTTCCTCTTCTTCGTTCGCTTCGAATCCAGGCGGAGGATCTGGAGGAGTATCGAAACCAACCGGAGGAGGAGGAGGTGTGTCAAAGTTAGGTGGAAGAGGTGGAGGTGTATCTAATCCAGGGGGTAGTGGTGGAGGTGACTCGCTATCATCTAAAGAAGGCAATTCATCTGTTAATTGGGAGATTTTTTCCATATCTGAACCTTCATCCGTCTCATCTTCTATTGCAAGACCGGCCTCTTCCTCTTTGTCATCTAAGCCGAAGCCAGGAGGGGGTGGAGGGGGAGGGATAGGGGGCATTCCCGGAGGTGGCGGTGGAGTATCGGACATGGCAGATGCACCCTCTGGGGTAGGTCTTGACGTGCATTGGATTGGTTTAACCATTGCTCGTCCACAGTCCTTCGGACTGAATCCAAACACGAATGGTTGAATTACTGCTCCTCCCAGCAAAGGCCCGTGAGCAATCAAGACGGAACCACTCCACCAGTAATCTTTGTAGTAGGCACAGCGGGTGCTGGAAAGAGCAGCCTAGTGACTGCTTTTCAGCGATGGTCGAGATTTTTACAGATCGATGTACTAACAATTAATCTCGACCCAGGTGCTGAAAGAGTCCATTATGATCCAGAATTTGACGTGCGAGATCTGGTCTCTTTATCCGATGTAATGGATGAGTATGACCTTGGGCCCAATGGGGCTCAAATTCTTGCTGCCGACCTAGTTGCTTCACAAGCTATAGATGTCTTCGATGAAATTGAAGGTATTTCTGGTGACATTTTGGTTATTGATACACCTGGGCAAGTTGAGTTATTCGCATTCCGCGAGGCAAGCAGCCATTTGGTCGAGGTTTTGGGCCAAGGCCGTGCTTGTCTCGCCTTCCTATTCGACCCTATGTTATCACAAACTCCGAGTGGATTTGTATCTCAAATGCTCCTTTCCTCAATCGTCCACTTTAGACTAGGGCTTCCAACGGCAAACTTTCTTTCGAAAGCAGATTTGCTAGAACCTGAAACATTGGATAAAATTCTCGAATGGGGAGAGAATCTCGATGTTTTGGAGGCGGCACTATACGAGGAATCTGCTGCTGAATCTATGGATCAAAATTCCAGTACTTCGCGAGCCGAATTTGCCATTGGTCAACTTAGGATGATGCAACATGCCGCAATTCAACCAGGGCTAATTCCGCTTTCCAGCGAGGAGGAAGAAGGCTTAGCGGATATGCTAACCTTTGCCCAAACAATATTCGGCGGAATGGCCGATATGAGAGATGGATTTGCAGGAGATATTGAACATGAGCAACAATGAGAAAAAGGACTTGCTAGCTATCGATGACTTGATTGATGATTTGGATGACATAATTAATTGGGCAATAAAATACAAAAATGACGAATCAATTCATCAGGATTTCAAACCGTTAGACGGTATGGCAATCGGGTCCATTTATGAAAAACCATCTACTAGAACTAGAGTTTCATTTGAAGTTGGAGTGAGTCGTCTTGGAGGACAGCCCTTGACCCTACTTGCCAATGACATTCAATTAGGAAAATCAGAATCAATTGGAGATACTGCGGCTGTGCTGTCCCGCTTTTTGGATGGAATAACCTACCGATGTTTTGGCCATGCAGATGTGGAGGAATTGGCTAGAACATCTACTGTTCCAGTAATCAATGCACTATCTGATTTACACCACCCCTGCCAATCTGCAGCTGATTTAATGGCCATACGCGAGCATGCTAATCCAGAAGGCCATATCGCTTGGGTCGGGGACGGAAATAATGTATTCCACGATCTAGCACTTGCAGGATTAGCACTTGGCTATGATGTAAAATATGCAACTCCAGTTGGAATGGAACCCGACTCAAATGTACTTTCACGATGTGAAGACATTGCTTCCAAAACCGGTGCGAAAATAATTGGCACAAATGACCCAATCGAGGCAGTGAAAAACGCCGCAGTAATTTATACTGATATTTTCGTTTCGATGGGTGAAGAACATATCACTGACAAGTTTTCTGCCTTTGAAGGATTTCAAGTTAATGAAGAACTAGTAGCTCATGCTTACCATGATTATGTATTCATGCATTGTTTGCCGGCACATAGAGGAGAGGAAGTTACCGATGCCGTAATTGACTCTCCAAATAGCATAGTTTTGGACCAGGCGGAGAATAGAATGTGGGCTCAAATGTCAATTCTTACCTATCTGTGTAATAATGATGCTTGGCATGCATACAATGAGATGTAATTACATCAATGCTGCTAAAATTAGGCCAATCATAGTCAGAGTCATTGAGATTTTTATCAGGCTCGATGCAGAAGTGTCTTCTGCCAAATAGATATGTTTCTTTACACTCATCAGTGTAAATAATCCTGGTGCTATGAAAATTATGTGTAGTAATTCAAAAATTCCCAAGGCAAACGGAGTTAGTAAAGCGACTAAAGTAATTAGTAAAATCACCCAGGATGTTAATCTAGCATTTTCTGCACCTACTCTCATTGCGTAGGTATTTCGTCCTTCATCCCCATCCATATCTTCAACATCTTTGATTATCTCACGAGATAAATTGTATAGCGTTCCGATGAAAAACAGAGAAACAGCCCGTTCATTGAGTGGCTCAAACAACCCCGCCGCACCGAATAAAACTACTAATCCAACAGATATTGAAATAGCTAGATTTCCAGGTAAGCCCCTATTTTTCAATCCTAATAATATTCTGTCATCTTCATAATTTACTAGGAGAGTTAATGCGATAACCCAGATGAAAATCGTAGGATACCAGTCTTCGAAATTTTCCGTCATCGCGTTAGCTATTTGCCCTGCTAGGAATAGTGAAACAAAGGAGATAAGGCAGGTCAATATAATTGCTATAAGAGCTAAAGATTGACTTATTCGGCCAGAAGGCAAGGGTCTATCTGGCCGATTGATTTTATCAATTTCAAGATCTAGATAATCGTTCAGAGCATTCCATGATGCCATGAAAGAATATACCGACAATGCCAAGAGAGTAGTAATTTTGAGATTGTCACCTGTCGGGAAATCCTCTAAGGTAAGAATTGCCCCAAGGAATACTCCTACAAATCCAGTAACACAATTTCCTGCGCGGAATAAATCTAGCCAGTCTCGAACCATTCCCACGCGATACGGAAGACTATGTCAGTCTTCATTCCTTGCACGGTTAAACTGTTGGAATCAGTGGTTCGGTTGATAATGACCAAACGCAGACTGTGTATACACTGCCTCTGAATTGACCCCTTTGATGGCCCACCTTAGCAAAGCGAGGATCTTTAGCTAGAATATTCCCCACTTGATTCATGGTAGCACCCCATCTAAATCTCTCATTTAGATGGTCAAATACCTCTACCGTATTGGCTGTTCCTTTTTCTTCAAGTAGCACCAATACAGCTTCTCGTAATCTTCGGGTACGGGACATCAGATAGCCTCCACTGTGACTTTTCTCGAAGCAAGAACGCGGGAATGCAATCCACTCCAGCTAGATGGGCTGACATTAACCTCTATGGCACGTTGTGGCATAGGTTGCCATAGACCGTCTGTAGCATTTCCATTCGATGAATTAACTAACACCTCGGAATTACGCCTGGTAGTGTTACCAGTTGTCTTGTTTAGGCTAGAAAATGATACTACACGTACAGGTTCCGGCCGCTTTCTGTAAACTAGGCGGGTATCGCAGTTTGCTCCTTCGTTCATGGCCCGATGTCGCTCGATCAGCATATCAATGAAGACTGAAGAGTGCAAAGTGAAAGTGAAAGTGAATATCCACCGTAAAAATATGCCCTCCATCGTTTTCAAATACAGAGCCTCAGTCGCCGTGGTACACGCTCGTGTAGTGTAGTTCGGTCCATCATGACGGGTTCTCGATCCGTCGACCCGGGTTCAAATCCCGGCACGAGCACCATAGAATAATTTCCTTTTCAATGGATATAGAATGCGTCAGAACGGTCTTAAATGGGCCTTCGTTGGAGTAGTAAGGTTCAGATGCGTGTAGAACACGATGTGAAGCTAACTTTTGATGATGTATTGATTAGACCTAAGCGTAGTACGCTGGTTTCACGGTCGGACGTTACTCTAGTCCGCGAATTTAAATTTCGTCACTCCGATACTACGTGGACCGGCGTACCAATTGTTTCTGCGAATATGGATACTACAGGGCTATTCAGCGTAGCTGCAGAATTACAAAAGCACCAAATGATGACTTGTATGCAAAAATTCTACTCAACTAGAGATTATGCAGAAGCTTGGAATGATGGGGTTGATCCAGAATACGTTGCAGTTACCTGTGGCTCTACCGATAATTCGTTCGATTTACTAAAGCGCAAGATGGATACTAATTCAGGTACCAAATTGATTTGTATCGATGTTGCAAATGGTTATCGAGAGGTGTTTTTGGATTTCGTAAAGAGGGTCAGGAACGAATTCCCCTCCTCAATAATTATCGCCGGTAATGTCGCAACTAGAGAAATGACCGAAGCGTTAATTCTAGCCGGTGCAGACATTGTCAAAGTTGGAATCGGACCTGGTTCGGTATGTACAACTCGAAAGGTAGCAGGTGTCGGTTATCCTCAACTTTCAGCAATTGCTGAATGTGCAGATGCCGCACATGGTTTGGCTGGACACGTTATGGCTGATGGAGGTTGTTCCAGTCCTGGTGATGTAGCCAAAGCATTCGCAGCCGGAGCCGACTTCGTAATGCTAGGTGGGATGTTTGCTGGGCATGATGAATCTGGTGGAGAACTAGTCACAGGAGATAATGGGAAACAATACAAGTCATTCTACGGAATGTCTAGTGCCAAGGCTATGGAAACTCACTATGGGGAAGTTGCAAAACATCGGGCGCCAGAAGGTAAAGAAGTTCGAGTCCCTTACCGTGGGGCTTTGGAAATTACAGTTCAGGCAATTCTTGGAGGGGTTCGCTCTGCATGCTCATACGTAGGGGCTAGGAGAATCAAAGATTTGCCAAAATGTACTACATTCATTCGTGTCACTCAAACTACAAATGAAGTTTACCAGAGATTCAATGTTGAGGAATAATCTATATTTCATAGATTCCTTTGGGCAAAAGCCTACATTCTAAATTGCTAACAGACAGATGTGGATGAAATTCTAGTAATCGCTGCCTTCGGCGCCTTCTTTGCTGCTGCATTAACAGTTCCAGCAGGTTTCGGGCTTTCGACTATGCTCACTCCATTCGCCCTGCTACTAATGCCACCACATGAGGCAGTTGCGGTAGTTGCAGTTGTGCATGGTGCACATAACGCTGCGAAATGTTGGAGTATGTGGGATTCTGTGGATTTAACCGCCTTCAAGCATTATGGGATTTGGTTAGTTATCGGTGCTATATTGGGGGCAATATTACAAAACGAGGTGCCTCAAAATCCTTTATTGGTAATAATTGGATTCTTTTTGATTATTCTACCAATTCTAACTATTTCTGAAAAATGGACTGGATATCGTATTCCAGAAGCAAATGACCGAATTGGCGGATTTGGTTCAGGATTCATGGGTGGTTTGTCTGGTCACCAAGGTGCTCTACGTGCAATGTTCCTAACTCGTAGACTACCTGACAAAATGGCTTATGCTGCGACAGCGAGTATTCTTGCACTATGCGTAGATCTATCGCGAATTCCAGTTTATCTCATCTTTAGGCCAGAGGAACTACTAGCACACTCCCAAATCACGCTGGTTCTAGTCGTCTCGGCAATCATTGGAGTGAGGGTTGGAAAAAGCTGGTTGAAGGCTTTGAAATCGAAATGGATCCATAATGGTGTAATGATTGGAATAATCGCTAGTGGCAT
>CALEIW010000056.1 GCA_937876055.1 uncultured euryarchaeote | reverse complement strand
CACATTGAATTCTGCTGGTTGCGATCGAGAACAGATTGAAGAAATGGGAATCGATCATGAAAATTTCCTTGAATATCAATTCGAAATTATCCACGCTTACTCAGAATTAGGAATAGATGCCACGCTTTCCTGCACCCCATATGATCGTGGAGTTGAAATGGCATCCGGTATCGGTTCTTGGGCTGAATCGAATGCTGTCTGTTACTCCAACTCCTATACTTCTCTAATGACAAACCGCGAATCAGGGCTATCTGCTCTAGCAACTGCTCTTACTGGTTGGGCCCCACTGTGGGGGCTTCATATCGAATCGAATCGAATCCCGAATATTCTAGTCACAGTCGAAGCTTCGATGGAGAATCTTGCTGATTGGTCGGTACTAGGTGACTGGATTGGAATGCAAATCAAACCGGAATGGAATCTTCCTTGGGGATTCATGCCTAGAATAGTTGGCTTACCAAGTAACGCAGGATTTGAGGAGCGCAAGGCATTGACTGCAGCAGCCGCGAACTATGGTTGTCCAATGCTCTGGGCTGATGGACTAACTGTAGACGCACCTGAAGTGCCTCAATTCGAAGGGGAACTTATCTTTGCTGAAAATGACCTAGCAGAAAGATATGCTGAGTTGGCTCCAACCGGAACGGTTGACCTCGTAGTAATTGGTTGTCCTCAGGCAAGCGTAGGTGAGGCAAGAGCGACTGCAGCAGCGGTTCGCTCGCACATGGAATTAGGTCAGAAAATCCAAGATAGTCGTCTTTGGGTTTTCACAAGTGGCTACAATTACGAATTGCTGCAAGCCGATGGAACTGTAGATTTGTTAGAGGAAGCAGGCGCCTTAGTTCTGAAAGATACCTGCCCGGAGGTTACTCCTTACAATCGTACAAAATACAACCACATACTAACAAATTCACTGAAAGCAGAACATTACCTCAAGAGTGGTTTGAATCGTTTACCAACAAGTGTCGCACCAATCCAAGAGTGTGTTAGTCATGCATTCAACCCATCATTGTCAAAAGGTCCACGCCCTGTATTGGATGGAAAGAAGGCAAAACCTCTGGCCTCAAATAAATCTCATCAAACCGGTTCGGCAACTCTCTATGGAAATGGTCTTCCTAGTCAAACAGATTGGAAAATTACTGGAAAAGCAATGGTTACTGATGTCCCAATCACGTATCTGGGATATGTCAATAGGGATTCTGGTGTAATCGAAGAACCAGGACACCCTCTGGATGGCGTGCCAATTGAAGATACAATCCTAATCTATCCGAAAGGCTCTGGCTCCACAGTTGCTCCATTCGTGCTCATGGGTTTGATTTACACGGGCAAAGGTCCGATGGGAATTATCAATCGGGACGTTTGTCCACTTACTCTTCCAGCTGCTAGCCTTTTGGCCCTTCCTTATGCTCATGGATTTGATGATGACCCGACTCTGGCAATCAATGATGGCGACTCGGTTGAAATGAGTCTTGAGAATGGTCAAGTGCAACTTACCGTCATCTCTCGCGCGAGCGAGGATTGATGACCGAAGGGCTTCGCAGCAGGGTTGTGAGTAAGCGGCCAGATCCAGAACCCTGTCGCGATCAG
>CALEIW010000055.1 GCA_937876055.1 uncultured euryarchaeote | reverse complement strand
GCTCCAGCAATCGTTGGTTGCACGGGTCTTTGGAAGCCAAGCCGTAATTCCTACCATTCCAATTACGTCTTGATGCAATTGATGATGGAAGCAGGATTACCCCCTGGTGTAATCAATTTCCTTCCGGGCTCAGGTGCAGAAATTACTGAGGTCTCTTTGGCCAATCCGGACTTTGCTGGATTACACTTCACTGGCTCAACTGCAGTATTCCAAGGATTGTGGCAAGAAATTGGATTAGCACTTCCTAACCTTCGCTCTTACCCGCGAATCGTTGGGGAAACAGGTGGTAAAGACTTCGTCGTGGCTCATCCAGACTGCGACCGTCAGGGTCTATTGGTTGCATTATTGCGCGGTGCTTTCGAGTATCAAGGGCAGAAGTGTTCTGCCGCCAGCCGCGCTTATGTACCAAAGTCGGTTTGGAATGCAATAAGAGACGATCTTGTATCTGAAATATCCAATATCAAGATGGGCGATGCTCGAGATTTTACAAACTTCATGACTGCTGTCATCGATCAGCGTGCCTTTGACAAAATCTCAGGTTATATCGATCGAGCAAAGTCAAGAGATACCTGCTCAGTAATCTGTGGCGGAGGTTACGATGACTCAACAGGTTGGTTCATCGAGCCGACAATAATTGAAACTACTAATCCAACTAGTGAGAGTATGGTTGAGGAAATATTCGGGCCAGTTCTAACCGTTTATGTCTACGATGATCCGGACTTTGACGAAGTTCTAACAATGTGTGATGAAGCATCTCCCTACGCCCTAACTGGAAGTATATTCTCAAGTTCGGAAGAAAATATTCAGAAGGCATACAATGCTCTAAGATTCACAGCCGGCAATTTTTACATCAACGATAAGCCAACTGGTGCAGTAGTCGCTCAGCAACCATTTGGTGGTGCACGTGCCAGTGGAACGAACGACAAGGCAGGTGGCCCACTCAATCTACTCAGATGGATTTCACCCCGTTCCGTAAAGCGTACCTTGGACATACCGCAAGATTGGACATATCCATTCATGGGCGCCGATGAATAATCCCAAGTTTGATTATCTTCCTTCTTCAGGGAAATTTAGGGGAGCTTAGTGCTGAGAGGTCGCTTTCGGGCGACGACCCTTTGACCTGATCTGGGTAATGCCAGCGGAGGAATAGAAAATGGATACAAATATCGCGTACGGATTGATGATTGCAACGCTAGGTATCTTCGGTTATATCGGATATCAAGCATCGAACGCTAAGGAAATCGAAGCAGATGAGTACCTCTCTGCTCGAGGTTCACAGGATTGGCTCAGAATTGGTCTGAGCCTGTTTGCCTCCGGAATGGGGATTTGGATTCTGTTCGGACCTTCAGAGGTCGGTTACTATGGTGGATTTTGGGATGTTGTCGGTTATGCTGTATCATCCGCTACTCCATTCATACTCCTAGCCTATGTAGGGCCACAAATTAGGGACCGACTACCAACCGGAGTCACTCTTGCAGACTATGTTAGAATACGTCTAGGAAGACCAATGCAGATCTATGTTGGGTTAATTTCGGTGCTTTACATGTTCACATTTTTGTTTGCTGAATTCACGGCAATCGGAAAGGCTACTGAAACGTTGTCTGATGCTGAACCTCTCGTTCCAATGTTCTTGGTAGGGATTGTAACTGCAGCATACATTACTCAGGGAGGGCTTCCTGCATCACTTGCAACAGATCGCATTCAGGCATGGACCATTTTATTCCTGGTCATTGCTCTATTGTTGACTCTCTTCGGAGGGGACATTAACGGCCTTATTTCCGATGCTAAGGCATACAATCCAGAGGATTCATGGAGCATCGGCTCCATGTCACACATGGACTCTTTCAAGTCAGGTTTGGCCTTGGTTGTGGCAATCACAGCAGCCGAGATGTTCTCACAAGGAAACTGGCAGCGAGCATGGGCATCAGAGTCTGATAATGCTTTGACGAAGGGTGCTTGGCTGGCTGCGGGGCTCGTCTTGCCACTAGTCTTCGTCATGGGTGTTCTAGGTACTGTAGTTGCTGGACAGGGTGCTGTGGATGACCCTTCATCTGCATTCTTCTACTTGATAGATGATGCAGGTATGTTGTTTGTAGCCGCTTTCATTGTCCTCGCAATCGCTCTGGCTTGCTCCAGCGTCGACACTCTACAGAATGCTGTTGTGGCTTCGATTTCGAGGGATCTTAGCGATAGCAAAATGGATCTCCAGAATGCTCGATATCTAACAGTCGGTATGATTCCAATTGCAATCTATCTGGCAACTGGGCCTACACTTCCTTTCACCATCCCCCTCATTGGAATATCTGCCCTAGATGCAGGAGGTGTGTTCCAGATTTTCCTCTTCGCTGACTTGCTAGCTGCTGCCACGGTAATGCCTGTTCTTCTCACACTCTGGAATCGAATCTCTTCCCAAGGTGCACTCTTAGGTGCAGTCAGCGGATTACTATCAGTAGTTGCATATGGTGCGTTGACTGGAGATTTGGGGGATGGTATAGTGTATATCTTCTCACCGACTAATGAATTCGGCCTAGCAAACCTCGAAGTATTCCTTTCAGCAGTAATCGGCTCTACAATAGTGACGATTGTTGGCTCTTTGCTGATGCCTGATGAGTGATAATTGTGAAAGAACCAACAAATCTACCAGCCGAAAATACCTGCCAGATCCCGGTCAAGGTATTCATTCCAGGCCTTTGTCCTAAATGCGGAGCCGATGTAAAAATAGAATGGAAAAAATGTAATTCTTGCTCTTTCAAGTTAGGATAACACTCTCGAGGGTTCTACTTTTTTTCTCAGTTCTATTGAAAAAACAATGCTAACCTCGACAATCGTGAATTCCCAACACCCTCTTGCAGAAGGTCCCCATCCATCCAGATTCCATGCATTACTTATGCCATGGAATCGATTCTGGTCAGGAGCATGGTCTCGTAGATTGAAAATGGGGGGTCATTGGTTCCCAATTGAGATCCTAATTATTGGTCTAATCTGTATTGCAGTACCCTATTTTGGCTCTAACAATATAGCAAGTATTCGAGACTATACATTCTGGACACCAATGCTTTCTATAGAAACCGAAATACCAGTAGTTTACTGGACAATTATACCCTATGCGGCCCTGTATTTATTCTATCCAGTCACACTAATTTTGTGCCCGAAAAATGATCGAGGCCGGGTTGAGATGATTCTAGCTATGCAGGGAATGATACTAGCCACTCTGTTCTGCACTTTCTTTTTCCTATTTCTCCCCACTGAAATCGACTTGAGAGGTGCAATAGACAGGGACTCAATGAATGCATTAGAAGCTATATTATTCGATTTTATTCATACCTCTGACAAACCTTGGAACGCTTGGCCTAGTTTACACATTGTGCACTCATATCTTCTAGCAAGAATGATGACGGTGTGGGTCAAGAGAGAGTATATTGACAGACCATTCGCAAAACCATTTCTAGTACTGTTATGGGTAGAATTCACTCTTCTTAGTATTAGCATATTAACAACAAAGCAACATTTCCTTTTCGACTTAATCACAGGTCTGTTGACTGCAGCTCTATTTTGGAAGCTGATTGAATATGCTCTAAGCATAGCAGAAAGGCATTCGCCTAGCGATATAGCCAAAGAAGCCGGTTGGGATTAATTCCCAACTAATTTCATTGGTATACAATCGGTAGGAATGCGTTAGCCGCTTCCTCACAGGCATTGGCTACATCATCCAGTCTCTGCAATACACGATACATGTGAACTGCTGCCAGAGCATCTTCTTCTCCAGTTCTGAACACAAATCCTGCAGCGTTGCTTTCAACGAGATCAGCCTCATGTTCTGCAAGGTTAACCTCCTGGACATACTTCAGTAGCTCATCCCGACCTGTTTTAGTGTAGCCAGAGAGAGTTAGATCACGTAGGTGGAGCACGGTGTCCTCGTAGACTGCAACAGTCTTCTGAACTGCTTCTGCCATTTCCATGACCAT
>CALEIW010000054.1 GCA_937876055.1 uncultured euryarchaeote | reverse complement strand
TGGTTAACGTACAGGCTAGAACTGACATCATGCGTGGAAGATTCGAAGAAGGATACGAAGAGCGTATCGAGAAACTAGTGAAAGAAATGGGCAAGCAGATCGCTGCTACCATGGAGGAGAACTGAGGAGGGATATGAATGAGTGGAAAAGAGTACCGAACCATTACTGACGTCAAGGGGCCTTTGGTGTTCCTGAACAAAACTGAACCGGTTTCATACGGTGAAATTGTCCAATTGAGACTAACCGATGGGACCATGAAGAACGGGCAAGTTCTCGATACCTCTGATGACCAAGTTATCGTACAGGTTTTCGAAGGAACATCCTCGGTTGATCGACAAACAGGTGTTAAGTTCCTAGGAGATGTATTCCGCCTACCAGTTAGCAAGGATCTAGTCGGCCGTATTCTAGACGGTGCCGGCCGACCTCGTGATGGCGGACCAGCAATCGTACCTGACGAAATGGCTGACATCATCGGAGCTGCAATCAACCCATACTCTCGTGAAAGTCCAGAGTCTTTCATTCAGACAGGAATATCTGCAATCGATGCATGTACATCTCTTGTTAGGGGACAAAAACTGCCAATCTTCAGTGCTGCAGGTCTTCCTCACAACGATATCGCACTTCAGATTGCAAGGCAAGCAAAGCTTGTAGGAAGCGATGACGATTTCGTCGTAGTTTTCTGTGCTATGGGAATCACAGCGGAGGAATACAACTTCTTCGTTCACGATCTAGAAAGAACTGGTGCATTGGAGAACTCCGTTCTGTTCGTCAACCTAGCTGACGACCCAGCGGTCGAGCGTCTGATTACACCACGTCTAGCACTAACTGCTGCTGAGTATCTTGCTTTCGAGCATGATTACCACGTACTGGTTATCTACACTGACATGACAAACTACTGTGAGTCTCTGCGACAAATCGGTGCAGCTCGTGAAGAAGTACCTGGACGACGTGGTTACCCAGGATACATGTACACTGATTTGGCTATGCTTTACGAGCGTGCAGGTCTGGTTAAGGGTAAGAAGGGAAGTATCACACAATTCCCTATCCTAACCATGCCTGGTGACGATATCACTCACCCAATTCCTGACCTTTCAGGATATATTACTGAGGGTCAGATTGTTATTTCCCGTGAATTGCACCAGAAGGGTATCTACCCGCCAATTAACGTTCTACCATCGCTAAGTCGACTGATGAACGCTGGTATTGGCGATGGTAAGACTCGTGAAGATCACAAGTCGGTATCCGACCAATTGTATGCTGCTTACGCTCAAGGTAGAGAATTGCGCGGTCTGGTTGCTATTGTCGGTGAAGATGCATTGAACGAGCGTGACCTTCAGTTACTGAAGTTCGCTGATATTTTCGAAAATGAGTTCTTGCGACAGAGCCGTGACGAAGATCGTTCAATCGGTGAAGGAACTCTCGACCTTGCATGGAATCTACTAACCAACATCGATACAAAGTATCTCGTTCG
>CALEIW010000053.1 GCA_937876055.1 uncultured euryarchaeote | reverse complement strand
TCGAACTCTTGAGTAGATTCTTCTAATTCTGGTTCAGCCTCAACCTCTTCGAATATTGTAGGTTCTGATTGAACAGGTGGAGCTCTCCAGGTAGTTAACCGATCTAGAACACCTCCTTCTGCTGGATTGTGTCTCTCATCGATTAAATCCCGTAATAGGCGGATTACCCTACGCGGATTACCATCCGTATGTTGGTGAATTGCTGTTAGAAGACTCGGCCTGATATTCCACTTTTGATTGGCCGAGCGAGAGATTCTACGATTGCTGAGCATCTGGATTTGTTTCTCGTCTAAATTCTGTAAATGATGAGGGTCGTCGAATATACCTAACACTCCTTCATCCAACCCTGCCAATTGAGAGGGGGTAATTGCGACTACGACAAGTGCTCGAAGTCTCTGTAGTAAGGGGGCTAATCGAGATAGCATATGGTTCAAGTCTACATTTGCAGGATAATCGAAGGCGATTAGAGGCAGAGTTCCTGTCTCTTTGTCTAGTATCTCAACCATCTTGTCGGAGACCTGTTGGATTGATGGTGGAATATCAAAGCCTCCGAGATATACAGACAACTCATGGATTATTCCTTGAACAGGGTCATCGGCTTCTGGCCAGAATTGTCCTATGAATGGGCGGCGCGACGTGGTAGAGGCTAGGGCGTTGAGGAATGAGGTTCTACCCGAACCACGATCTCCAACCAATAGTAGCATTCGTGGGGTTTGAGAAATTAGGTGCTCACGACATTCCGACAGTAAGCGATCTCGCCCAACTAGATATTCCGCGCGATTTGCTTCGATTGGGCGCAGGTCGAAGGGGTTGCCTCGTAATGGAGGCAAATCGAGTACCGATGCGGGCCCTTCAGCCATTATCGCGTACGCGAGCCTAGGAGTACATAATATTCACGCATTCTCACGCATTAAAGATGTGAAATTAACGTATAATTAGGTATTTTGAGATAATTAAAAATTGTAATTGTGTTGCAGTAATACGTTTTATGGTTAGCAACATTAACGCTTTACTAACGCTTTACTAATGCGTTAACAATGCGTTAACGGCTAAATTAACGCTTTTTTGGAGCAAGA
>CALEIW010000052.1 GCA_937876055.1 uncultured euryarchaeote | reverse complement strand
CAGGGATGCAACGCCTTGATGGAGTGATCATGGAACTACGGGATTCTGCTTTCCCGTTGGTACACGATATTATCGGCACCGATGACCCAGAAGTTGCGTTTAACGATGCAGATGCCATTTTTCTAGTCGGTTCGCGCCCGCGGACCAAGGATATGGATCGGGCAGATCTCGTCGCCGCTAACGGACCCATTTTCGTAGGACAAGGAAAAGCAATAGATGCTGTAGCATCACCTAATGTCAAAGTCATCACCGTAGGTAATCCATGCAATACAAACGCACTAATTGCATCGGCAAACGCTGCAAGTATCCCTAGTAGACAATTCACAGCCATGACTAGGCTGGACCAAAACCGAGCGGTTGGACAAATCGCAGAGCAGGCTGGCGTTCCAGCATCTAAGGTAGAAGACGTATTCATTTGGGGTAATCACTCAAACACTATGTATCCTGACCCAAGGTTTGCAAAGTTAGGAAATGAATCTGTTACTGATTTATTTGATAATGAATGGTTACAAGGTGGCTTCCTTGATACTGTAGCAACCCGCGGTAAAGCAATTATCGTAGCACGTGGTGCTTCTTCTGCCGCATCGGCTGCTTCCGCTGCGGTAGACCACATGAGAGACTGGTGGCAGGGTTCCAATGGCCGGATTGTATCAATGGCACTACCATCAGAAGGTTGGTACGGAGTTCCAGAAGGGTTAGTGTTTAGTTTCCCTTGCCGATGCGAATCCGGAGAAATTATCGTGGTTGAAGATTTACCTATTGATGAATTCGCCCAACACAAGATAGATGAGAATGTCAAAGCGCTCTTAGAAGAACGAGATGCGGTAAGTGAGTTGTTGTAATCAACGAATGTCACAGACCCATACTAAATCATTTGAGTAAACTAATGATTAGCCGTTGAGTTCATTTTCTAAGTTCGACTCGCAAGTAAAGATGACCGAGCCTCGTCGTCACATCCATCTTGAACACGATGGAAAATTACTCCTAGTAGATCTACAAGGAAACGGGCCCGCAATACCTCAAATGGGAAGAGAAGGCGAAGGCGGGTTCTCGATTCGGCTCCCAACTCCCGAAGAAGCAAAAGAAATGGGTTTAACCTGGAATAATAAGCGAACTAATCGATTTAGATTAGGACAAGAAATGCATGAGGTAATTGTCGCTACTCCTGAAATTACTTGGCCGGGAGAGTGGGCCTGGAAAGACGCCGTGATTAGCGATAGTGAGGTCGATCCCGTGGCTAGAGAATCTGTATATCGAACCCTCCATAGAGTCGTCAGCAAAGTTGTAATTACTAATCCATCCAATCAGATACTTATGGCAAAAGTAACTCGAGGATTTTTCACAGGCTGTTGGACCTTGCCGGGAGGTTTTGTCGATTATGGCGAGCACCCTAGAGTGGGTGCTGAACGAGAGGCATTGGAAGAGCTAGGAATCAAAATTCGCATACCAGATCCTATTGGGGAGTCAAGTGAGGGGTATGGTACAAACTCTGAGTCAATTGTCAGACAGGAGATTTTTACTCCTGACGGTATTTGTTGGCTTTCATTTACTTACAAATGTGAAGCGGATATTCCTGCAGAGGAAATTGTACCAAAAGATGATGAAATAGAGGAAGCAAAATGGTTTGATAAACAGGAAGCATTGTCCGTAGCCGTTTCCCTTTTTGATATTGAAGCCATAGAGAAATTCATTTGATAATTATACTGCTTTCGCCAATTTGAGAAGAAGTGGTGGGCCTGCCTGGATTTGAACCAGGGTCAAATGGTCCCAAACCATCTAGCATAGGCCAGACTAACCCACAGGCCCGTGAGTGACTTGGCCACCTAAGTCGACTTTATGGAGTTCACGCTAACCATTTCCACTCATCTTGAGCAGTTCTTTGGACAACGCCCTGTAATTCCGCCATACCAATAATTTGTTCAGGAGATGGTTCTGTAACTCCTTCTGCGTCTAGACTTACTCGCAATGATTTCAGGCTTAACACGCCTGTTTCATCTGTGGATTGTTTCATTATTCTGTGAATCAATCCAGCATTGGCCCTTTCCCTAGTCTTCAGTTGTTTCCGCTTTTTTTTGGTCAATTTCTCCTCGACCTCTTGACTAATTTCCGAAGGAAGGTTAGCGTTAGCCACCGCTTCGGTCAATTTTG
>CALEIW010000051.1 GCA_937876055.1 uncultured euryarchaeote | reverse complement strand
TTAACTCTGGTTTTTTTGTTACAGGAGTTATTTCTTCCTCGTCACTTTCGAGGACCAACTCTAGGTCTTCCTCAGCCTCGGTCTCAATTTCGGCCTCGACTATATCGGCCTCCATGACTTCTGCTTCGAGAATTTCTACAGGTTCGGGTTCAGTTTCTACAGCTACTTCCTGTGGTTCTCCTTCCCCACCGGACTCAAAACGGGAAAGAAGTCGATCTATTGCATCGTCCTTGTCTTGTTCTGAACTAGACGATGGGGTTTTGGTTTCAGGTGAGCTTTCAGGTGTCTTCTCACCGAGTAAACGAGAGATTAACTCCTCCTTCTTACCGGAGATGAGTAGTCCCTTTTCTTTACACAAAGTACGTAGTTCTGAGACCTTCATTGATGATAGTGAATCACGGTCCAGACCCATCCCTCCTGTTCGACTTACGCTAGGGAGTCGTACACTGGGGCTTTCAACTCCTTCGGCGTTCCGCTTTGCGGAACGCGCATACGCGCGTGTGAGGGAAGCAGCCAGAATGGCTAATTTTCACAAATTTTTGAGTTAGATTGGGAAATAGAGAATATTCTCATCCCACTCTGCATCCGTCAGACTCAAGAGGGGGTGGTGGTGGGCGCGGAACATGTATCCACGCCTGGTCATTCTCTCGCGCGGTCCGAGGTTGTACTCAACCCGCCGTCTTGCAGAAGAAGCCCAGAAGGCTGGATGGGCGGTTCGAATCATCGATCCATTAAGGCTCACTGTAGTGGTTGATGAGAAGGGTGGGCGAATATTCCACCGTGGATGGCCAATCGAATGTGAAGCGGTGATTCCGCGAATTGGATTCTCCATTACTCGAAGAGGTGTGGCAATAGTTCGTCAATTCGAGCAAATGGGAGTAATTGTTCTCAATCAGTCTCTTTCGATTGAACAGAGTCGGGACAAACTCCTAGCTAGCCAATTGATGGCGGATGCAGGAGTTCCTATCCCCGTAACAGCCCATGTCGCTTCTACCACAGACGTAGACAGTGCATTGGCTCGAGTTGGTGGAGTTCCTTGTGTCGTAAAGGCAACCGAGGGGACTCAGGGTTCTGGTGTATTCCTCGCTAGAAACTATCCTCAAGTTAGACAACTCGTAAGCCAAATGCTGGAGAGAGGAATGAAACCATTAGTCCAGACATATATTGAGGAATCTCATGGTAAAGATATCCGAGTTCTCGTCGTCGGTGGAAAAGTCGCCGCTGCTATGCGACGTCGAGCATCGGGAAGTGAGTTCAGATCTAACTTCCACCTTGGAGGAAGTGTAGAGAGAGTTCAGTTGAATGAGGAATTTGTCTCAGTAGCGCTTTCAGCGGCAAATATCCTCGGCATGGATATTGCTGGTGTCGACCTCTTGGAATCGAGTAACGGCCCACTTGTTCTGGAAGTCAATTCAAGTCCTGGCCTAGAAGGAATCGAGGGTGCATCTGGAGTAAATGTCGCTGGAGCGGTTGCTGAACATCTGAATAATCGTCTGGAAGCGTTCGAAAGACAACAGAAAGAAGAAGCAGAATTGCCAGATTCAGCCTCTGACGAGTCCTCAATGACTACTGATTGAAATCAGTAAACGGCTTTTTTGCTATTGCTCGAAAAAACTAGCTTTAAGGCTGTCCTCATCAGAAGCATTCAAGTTTGGATAGACCCACTTGGGTTCGCCCGTATGGGCAGGGATGCACCCGTCGTTCGCGACGGAAATAGGCGAGGGACCTTGATATGGAAGATGAAGATAGAGGAATTGCTAGCCAAGAGGTTATGCAGGGGCGGTTCGAAACTTCCTCTACAATTAGTCAGTCCAACCCGGTAAACCCTCTACCTACGAGACTAATGCGATTGGCAGCCCTTCCTTGGTTCGAGTGTTGGGCAGGGCAATTACGCACTGAAAAGAAATCAAAGCACACAATTCGGGCATACACTGTAGCGGCGCGTGATTTCTCGACTACTGCTTTACCGGGTGAAGAAGAACTATCTTGGGAAAATGCTCAGGATATCCCAGTAAGAGTTTACCACGAGCGTGTTGATCCATCTACTGGGCGTGTAGATGCTTGGCTAAACAGCCTAGGAGAGTTGCGTCCTGCTACAATAAACGCCAGACTAGCGGCGGTATCTCATCTTCTCAAATGGCTAGGATATGCTGTTCCAGAATGGGTACAAAGACCGGCGCGCCGCCGACCTCTGCCACGGCCATTAGGTCGTTCAGAGGTACTGAAAGTTCGTTCAGCGGCGCTTAGAATGGAAGACCCATTAGCTCATCCAATAGTTACCACAATGTTGGACACTGGATTACGAATCTCTGAATTATGTAATTTAGACATCGATGATGTTGACCATGAAGACCTATCTGCTCTTGTAATCGGTGGTAAGGGAGAAAAGGATCGAACTGTTCTGTTTACCAAGAAGACCACCGAAGCAATTGAAGCGTGGAATCCGATCAGAACTATGCGCTCAAAGATGTTAGAAAATGAAGACACGGAAAGAGCCCTCTTCCTTTCAAGCAGAGGAAATAGGATCAATCCTAGGTCTATTCAGAAATTAATTGACAGATTGGCTGATGAGGCTGAAATCCCCCGCGCTCGACTATCCCCTCACACTTTGCGACACACATTCGCGACAGGGTTGCTTGAGCGTGGTGCAGATTTAGTTACCATTCAGAGATTATTAGGGCATGCAAGTATCGCAACAACCAGAGTATATCTGGAGATTAGTGACCAAACACTGAGAGAGATTTACCACAGGGCTCAGCGTTTACCAGAATTGGAAGAGTTCGAAATTGATTCAGAAGTTGAAGATGAATTAGAGGGCGAATATCTCATACTTCCAGCGACTGCGATTCAGCAAGATTAGCAGTCTCATTTTTTTGCTGGATTTTTCTTATTTTGTCGCTTATCAACAACTTCTGGCCCTTGCCATTCACGTTCAGCTTGAACATTATTTCCCGAATGACCAGGCAGTGGGCAATACTTTCCAGCACGACAGCGTGAGCAGTTATCCTTTGGTGGAATCTCTACGACTTTGGTAAGTCGTCCGTACTTGCGTCGTGGCACGTGGTAGTGTTCAAACAGACGGGACTTGAGCATTCTCGTCTGCACGTAACGTTCAACGCGAAGGCAGTTCAGCCGTCATCATGGATGACGAGGCCGAGTCGGTAGAGGAGGGAACAATCGGCCTCGATCCAAACAAAACCATACTATGGGCTCAGGTAAGAGAAGGACAACCTCAGATGTCAATAGACATTGAAGGAAGACTACGACCCGCTGGAATCAAGGGCAATTCAACTGTATATCTCGGAGATGTTGCTAGATCGGCTCTCCGCTCTCTAGGCCCTGCTGACCCACCATTCTTCGAATCAAAACCTGGTTATGATGAACAGAGGTGGAGGTTTTCAACCTCAGCAGGAGATGTTTCTATGGTTGTAAAATCGGACTCATATTGGGGATTCGGATTAGTAGCAAGATGTTTTCTCAATCGAATCGAAATAACTGGTCCATTGGCTCTACGTGCGCGCATTGTACACGATATAGCAGCCACCTTAGGCCGAAATCCATGGGAGCCATCATGGACATCGAGATTTGAAAAAAAGTCAGGCGCTACAATTTCCCAACATCGTAGCGCTTGGGAAGGGCTCATTCATCACGCAAGAGATGAGATGAATGAAGAAATCACCAATCTATCTGAAAAAATATCGGCGCTTCGTGGAAGCGAGGATATCGAGCTCATCCTAAACCAAGCCGAACAAAATTTGGATGAGGCTCGGGCTGCCCTTGCCGATCACAATGCTCCAGCCGTGGAAAGGGCTCTAGCAAGGGCAACACAGGCTCTAGTGGAAGCAGACCCAACAACCGAAGTCAGGTCATCGGAGGCAGCCGCAATCGGTTCGGGAACTCTCACTTGGTGGGACAAGAACCAGCAGGAAGATGAGATAGATGCTTCGCACCTACTAGATGATGAATTACCAGTTGTCGATTTGACCGGTGAAGAGTAATCAGACAATTCCGGAAAGGACGTCGCCCATCCATGCCCATACTCCATGGTGCTGAAGATAAATTGCTACGGAGAAGACCACACATGCAGCGTAGACAATTCCTTTACTGATCTGAATGGCATCCTCTGACTCCTCGTCGAAGTAGCGGATTAAACCCGCTGCTTGCTGGATGCCGCTGCCCTTCTTCTCCTTCGCCATCGGGCCGTCGCACCTACCTGCACTATTTCAAGACGGCGAAACAGAATAAATCAGCAAATTTACGATAAATTACCCTAAATGATTCAAAATCAAGGGTCTAGTGTCTCAATTAGTACACATCCGCCATCGAGTTCGACAATCTTTGAGGCCGCATCCATGGCAGCATCGATGCCGGCGGTCATCAAAATTTCTCGGCGCTTTCCAGCCGATGATTCGAACACCAATCTGTGAGACAAGACTTCCAGTACATCTCTGTCTACAACCTGCCAAACCCATTCTTCTTTATCGACTGTGATTAATGCCTCAACAGGCACTAGTGGACCTTGCTCTCTTCCATTCGTCCGTGCTCGTTCAACGAGCCCAAACAGCTTTTGAGTTGCCTCCGTATTTGTCGTTCGATTAGGTTCGGTTGGGCTCCTCGCTATTCTTCTTCTCAGTCCTGTCATGTGCATCCCATACGGCATAGGCCGTGAGTCGTGAGCGCATAGTTAGAGGTTTAACCGTTTACGAATTTGTTTGGGGGAAGAATGAGAATTCTTGGGGGTAGTGAGATTGCCAGAGCCAATCGCTTGATGTTGAAGATGATTGACGCGACCTTGTGCGAGAGGAGGTCGATTGGGATAAGGCCGCGCGCGCCAGCCTGTTATTGAAGGCGGTAAGTTGCTGGCGAGAAAATTCTGAATCATGGTTCGCACACGCGTACGAAAGACTCCCCGAAACAGTGCGAGTGAACCCCTTATCAGCAGATCAAGAATGGCTTGAAAACTGGTTAAAATCGTTAGACTGTAAGCCTATTGAGTGGTTTAATGGAGTTGGTTCTGCTTGGACTATGCCGTTCTCACGCGGCAAGGCTGAAGGTGAGGTGAAATCTGCCCTTGCCGCTTTACATGAAACTGGAAGATTAACTCGGCAAGAGGCTGTGTCTATGTTGCCTGTACTGGCTTTGGACCCAAAACCTGGTGAATATATTCTCGACTTATGCGCCAGTCCAGGATCTAAGACTTCACAAATTGCAGAACATCTGAATGATTCTGGAGTCGTTGTCGCGAACGAAATTGTCAGAGGTCGAGTAAACCTACTAGTTTCCAATATACAGAGACACCGTTCGCGAAGCAATATCATCGTCAACCACGATGCACGTCATTTTCCCAAGGTTCCAGAATTTGGCTATGACCGTATATTGGTTGATGCACCCTGCACAGGAACTGGAACCACACGCAAGAATCCCCATGTGTGGTCTCGCTGGAAGCCAAGTGGTGGACGTTCGATGCAGAAGTTGCAAATCGATATTTTGAGTCGGGCTACAAAACTCGTCAAATCAGGAGGACGAGTTGTTTACTCGACCTGTTCTCTAGATCCTATCGAAAACGAAGCTGTAGTTGCCGAGGTTCTGAGAAACGACCCTTCTTTGAAACTGATTTCAGCCCATGATTTGATCCCAAAATTGCCCGCATCTGAAGGAATGACACAATGGCCTGTGCTTTCTGATGAATGTTCAATCGTTCAGAATGAACAAGAAGAAGACAATTTTCTTTCTCCTTCTGAAAAAGAAATCATTGATGCTCTGCCACTATGTATGAGAGTGTGGAATGATGAGTCGACAGCAGGAGGATTTTTCCTTGCTGTAATTGAGAAAAAATCCTCAGTAGAAACAGAATCAAATACTCAGGTTAATCGTGAGTTGACGGAAGAAGAAGCACCCGTAGATAACGAGGATGTTCCCCAACCAATTTCATCCGAGACTAGAACAATCTTGGAAGAGGAATTGGGAGACTTGCCAGAGGACCTTTGGGTACGAGGTAAGAAGGTTCTATGGTCAACTGCCGAAGCTAACGATATTTGGTCCTCTGAAAGGAGTCGAAAAGGCGGAAGGATGCGGATTCCGGGTAGGCGTTGGCGTCCTTTGAAAGTGGTTTATCTCGGGCTCGAAGCTATTCATTTACGCCGTGGAGAGTTTGAACGAGTTGTTGGTTCTGCGGCGAAAAAATTCGCTGATATAATCGAAAAAGGACGTACTGAAGTGCCATCGAAAGTTATCGATTCCTTACTCTCAGGAGATGAGCCAGAACCCACTTTGGTGAGTACAAAACTATCATCCACGAGAGGGAATTTTCTGTTGGTCGATGAATCGGATGGAACCACTATTCCGGTTTGGATTGGAGGACGAGTTAGTCTGATGATGAGAACCGCAGAAGTACATGTTTTACGAGTAATGAGAGGCATCATAATCAATCAAGAAGAATGAACATACGTTCAATCTACTCGCAGATTTTGAGGTGAATGTTCAATAGCCTAATGCCTTGAGCACAGTCTCCCGAGGGATATTCATTCTGGACGACACCGACCGCAGAATCATTGAGGTGCTGGAACGCGATGCTAGAACATCGCTACGCGGTATAGCAGAGGAGGTCGGTGTTTCTCTAGGTACAGTTAGCAATCGAGTGAAGAAATTAGAAGACAGTGGAGTCATCAAGGAGTACCGAGTGATTCTCGATTCGGATAAGGTTGGATGGGGGTTAAATGTCGTAATTGGACTAAGAATTCAGAAGGGGCGTCTAATCGAAATTCAAGAGATTATTGCCCGCGATTCGAGAGTCTACGGCGTTTACGATGTTACCGGCGAATTCGATTCAATGATTATCGCCAGAGCCAGCGATAGAAGTGACCTCGACGATTTATCGAAAAATCTCCTCTCGATGGATGGTGTGAAACGTTCGGTTACTCACCTAGTACTCAATACGGTCAAAGAGAGTCCCACATCATTTCCAAAATAAGTTAGATTGCATCCAGTTGTTCTTCAATTAAGGGCCTCAGAGTTTTTGCAAATGGTGCTAATGCTTCGACGGTTTTACCTTCTGGCTTCATGGTCTTCAACAGAACCTTTCTGAGATTTTCATCGATTGGAACGTCTAGTGAATTTAGTCGATCTCGAAGAGAGGTCTGAATTTGACCTCCGGTACGGTCCCAATCCATTAGCAACATTAGAGGTGGGCCGCCATCGATTGTATTTCGAGTTCCGTATGTATCGTAGAAATATGCTACAAGTCGAGATCTATCCCAGCCACGATTAATCAATTCAATCGGCCCTTCAAATCCTAGAGCCCTCAAAGCCACTTTGTCTCTCTTGCCCTCTACCAAAACTGGACATCCGGCTCCTCCATCTGACGGCATTCGATTTCGGAGTTGACTTTCTGCGAAGGCACGAGCTGCTAAATTAAAGCGAATTTCACGATCTGGAGGGCCGGAAATTTTACCCTTATCTTGGACCCAATCACTAGCACCCATCTGTCTCCGCCTCTTGAATAAAAAACTCAGTTTATTAGACCAATTCTAACCCTATCTGGATGGGCTCACGTTGGTTGGATGTTTGAAGTCATTTCCGACTACGTCGGACCTCTCTTCAGGAATCACAAACCTCACACTTATGAGGGACTTTCACACGCGCTCAGACCGGAGATAACGATGAGTCTCATCACACCTCTATACGATAGCCTCTGGAACGAGTATCTTGTTTGGTCGGCATTGGTTGCATTGTTCACCTTCGGGTGGCTGTATCACCACTCATTTTTCTATCGCTCAAAAGATGGTGAAAACCCCAATATAGACAATTTAGAAGTTGGAGTTTTTCCTGCTGAAAATGATAACCTAAAATTGGAATTGGCCTGGACAATTGTACCATTTATCCTAATCGTCTACCTTACTTACATCTCTTGGGCACCACTAGACAATGTATGGTCTGCAACCAGTGCTGCCGATGGAGGACACTTTGGTGATGAGTGTGTTTACGATAGCCCAGAATATGACGGTTCGAACCTATACTTCAACCCTGATGCTAATTTGAAAGGGGAATACAAAGCAGATTGCTATCACACCATAGAGATAACAGCCAAGCAGTGGGTTTGGAGTTTTGATTGTGGGACACTAGAGGCGGAATTATGTGAATCAGGATTCACTGAAGCAGACGGAAGAGCCGTGCCTCATCTCTCCTTACAGGCGGGGAATGCATATCTCGCATACATGACTTCAGAAGATGTAACTCATGCTCCTTGGTTTGTCTCGTTAGGAGTCAAAGAAGACGTTCTTCCGGGACAGACAACCACTGTTTGGATTCTCGCCGAAGATGTTGAGGACTTCCTACTACTCTGTACTGAATACTGTGGTGATGACCACGCCTACATGATGGCGGGCGTTAGCATCCATGCCTGAGGAGGTTGAAAGATATGGGAAGAAACATTACAATTTCACGAAGTATGGTAGCTTTTCTGTTAATCTCCATAGCGATGGTCGTATCACCGGCTGTAAACTCCCTACCGACCGGAGTAAATTATGATCAGATTAGTGCTGGTGGATGTAACTGTCACGCCGCTGCTCCGAATGCTGCAGTCATGGTGACTTTGGATGGTCTTCCAGAAGAATACAATATGTCTGAAACCTATCAAGTTACAATTTCATTCACTGGTGGTCCATCTGCTGAAGGAAATGCAAATCTTGGAGGATTCAACCTATGGGCATCCGGCGGTGAAATTACTCCTTTAGATGCGACTGTTCAATCCAATGGCCCATCCGAAGTTACTCACACTGAGGCGGGCAACGATTACACATCATGGACTGTCGAGTGGATTGCTCCAAGCCATGGTAGAGATGTTGACTTCGTGGTCCACGTCAACTCTGTTAACGGAGATGGAAATGCAGGCCCCGAAGATCAGTGGAATAAAATGACTCTGAAGGTAGCAGGATCATTAGGTCCTGGATTGGAAGAAGCAGATCCATACAAGGTATTGGCCACACTAATCATCATCTCTGGAATACTTCTAACAATCACAGTTCTGTATGGATTCTACAGAACCAATCCTGATGCATTCGATTGGGAGCACCTAGCACCGTGGTTGACCGAGTGGCTCACCAGCACAGACCACAAGAAGATTGGAACTCTATATTTCGTTCAGGGTCTATTCTTCCTCGGAATCGGTGGGATTCTTGCGATGATGATTAGGATTCAACTCGCAGTTCCTGGTAATGACTTCATTTCTCAAGATGAGTACAACTCTTTCTTTACTTTACACGGAACTACTATGATTTTCCTCGCTGCTATGCCTTTGATCAACGGTTTTGCAAATTGGATGGTACCCCTACAAATTGGAGCACCGGACCTTGCCATGCCAAGATTGAATGCTCTATCATTCTGGCTGCAACCGTTTGCTGCATTACTGATTTTCACCGGTGTATTCACCGGAGAAGGAGCTGATACTGGATGGACAGGATATGCTCCTTACATCGTAACAGAAGGCGCACATACTGGTGTCACAATGTGGGTTGCAGGACAGATAATGCTGGTAGCATCATCCACTCTAACTGGAATTAACTTCCTTACAACAATGGCAGTAATGCGTGCAGAAGGTATGGGTTGGATGCAGATGCCATTGTTCACATGGAGCATTTTGGTTGCTAACCTAATGCTATTCCTTTCAATTCCAGCATTCGGTGTAGGGTTAATTCAAGTCTACCTTGACAGAACTATCTCCACCGCATTCTATGACATATCTGCTGGAGGTGACCCATTACTCTGGAGTCACTTGTTCTGGTACTTCGGACATCCTGAGGTATACGTCGTTATTGTGCCTGCATTCGGTGTTATTTCCGAGGTTCTTGCTACATCCGCAAGGCGTTCTATCTTTGGATACCGCTCAATGGTTTACGCAATGGCAGGAATCGGAATCGTGGCTTTCATCGTTTACGGACACCACATGTTTACGTCGGGAATGTCGCCTTCACTAAGATTCGTAACAATGCTGACAACTATGTTAGTCGCTGTTCCTACTGGTATCAAGATCTTCAATTGGCTGAAAACTATGCATGGAGGTTCACTCGTCTATCGCACACACACTTTGTGGGCGCTAGGATTCTTGGTTACCTTCACGCTTGGTGGAATTTCTGGAATGTTCTTCCCATCCATCGCAATGGATACTCACCTTCACGAGACTTACTTCGTTGTAGCTCACTTCCATTATGTACTGGTTGGAGGTACAGTCTTCGGATTCTTCTCAGCAATATACTACTGGTATCCAAAGATGACCGGACGAATGCTTGACGAGAGATTGGGGACTCTACACTTCCTAACCGCATTCATTACCTACAACGGAATCTTCTGGCCTATGCACAAGCTTGGTGTTGTTGGAATGGCAAGAAGGCATCACACTTACTTCATCACAACAGACGATTTCACAAATCTACCAGAATGGGCTGCTGAGTGGAATCTTTTCATATCTGTCAGTGCATTCCTATTCTTCTTTTCCAACTTCATCATGGTTGCTAACATGTTGATTAGTCTGGTCAGGGGAGAAAAGGCTCCTGCCGACCCATGGGGTGGATGGTCATTCGAGTGGATGACATCATCACCACCACCGACTCCTTCCTTCGATTGGCATAACCCTCCAGTTCTCAAGGATGCTAACGAGCACATTGCACATGAGCCAGGAAGGTTAGGACAGTGGTTCAATCGATTGATGGTGCCAGAGGATCATGAGGAGGTGAGCCATTGAGCGGCGATTATCACGATGACCATCATGCACCTCAACCATGGGGTCCACACGATTGGGGGCACGGCGCTCCACACAATTCATTCTCGCCGTTATTCATGAGTATCGGAATTGCAATCTTCCTCTTTGGAATGGCGGAGGCTTGGTCCTATGGAACCTACAACCCTGGAAATATTCCTATGATTCTTGTAGGATTACTGGTGGTTGGATTCTCACTATTCATTTGGTGGAGACAGGACTTATCCTTTGATGGACACTACGAACCTCTTGCAACAGGTGTTCCATTCCGTGGAATTCAGATTAGGAAGGTTGGTGTTTGGGTATTCCTCATGTCCGAAATGATGGTCTTCACATCTTTGTTCAGTACCTACATGAGGTACAGACTAGGAATCGAAAACTGTGGTACCGTATACGAAAGAGGAATGTTCGACCCGGTAACTAACCCGACTGGATGGCAGGAAGGTGTTGTCGTCACATGCTTCGAACCAGCAAGCCATCTTATCGCATCCAGCTGGTGGCACATCGCACCTGGTGCAATCAACACCTTTGCTCTGATCATATCTTCATTCACAATTGTCCAGGCACTTCGTTATGCAAAGAAGCCTGACCTAGACGATGAAGTTCGAAGAAAGAAGGTCTACAGATACTTAGGAGCAACATGGTTCCTAGCAGTTCTGTTCCTTACTCTGAAAATGGTTGAGTGGTTTGTCGGATTCTACGTTCCAGAGATTAGTGCGATTGGACTACACGAACATGACATCATCTCACTCGTAGATGAAGGCTACACAATTAATGCCGACCACTACCAACACCACTCCTACGTTGATGAAGCAACAGGGGCACATATGGTAGCGGACATACAGGTCTCGGCATCTCTGTTCTACGTGACTACCGGAACTCACGGTGCTCACGTTGCTGGTGGAATCATTGGCTTGACTTACATGACCTACAAGGCATGGCTTGGCGGTTACTCTCCAAAGAATGCAGTATCGATTGAGTACTTCGGTCTTTACTGGCACTTTGTGGATTTGATTTGGGTACTAGTATTCCCATTCTTCTATCTTTATTGAGGTGATTAGGTATGGCAAATTACAAGATTTTTGGACAAGACCCTTACTGGATGAATTTCTACGGATTAATGATTCTAACATTAATCGAAGTGGCTGCTGTTGGGTTAGATCTGACTCAATTTGCCGAGGAACGTGGTACTACAGAGAAAGTGGTTACGCTTTGGATTTTGACAATAATTGCAATTCCAAAATTCATCATGATTGCAGCCATTTTCATGCACCTCTACGGTGATGCTGACTCAAAGATATTGACTATGACAGCATTGTTCCCAGCCTTCTTCATCATCATCATGGTGTTATTCGTTGGACTTACTCACCCAGATGCCGCATCCGGCCTACCAGACTGGTGTAGACCCGGAAATTATGGTCTTTGATTGGTCTTCGACCTCCACATAGATTCATCAAAAGATGCTACTACGGGTGACTACTGCAGACGTCGCATAGCCTGGTATTGCGCCGGATTTGAAATCCGGTGTCCCTTGGACTCGGGAGTTCAAATCTCTCCGTCTGCGCCACAATCATTCATTGGGGATTCTCGATGCTCCACGAACAATTAGTTGGTCACTATGGAACTGAAGAGTACAGGGTGTGGTCAAACAAGCCTCGCCGTCGACATTGATGAATAGAGGAGGGCTGTGAGGTTCAGTATCGCTAGGATTACCATTGGAATCTACTGCACCAATTTCGAAAGAAGTGCAATCTTCCATGGTAATCTTCCCCCATTTACCGACGTGCTCACCCTTCTCAAGGGGACCCATTACTGCTAACATTTGCATTTTGGATAATCCTAAGCCGATAATTAACGACGCGTGATCTCTCTTTGGATGAGCGCCTGGTGTTACTTTGAATCCGCCACCAAAGGTTTCACACTGGCTAAGGACAAACAACCCCTGAAGTGGAACCGTTTGGGTTTCACCGCCATTGACTCGCATCCATGCTGGTTGAGTTTTCCAACCTAGAATCGCACGAATACCTAGTGCGGTATACTTGGCTTGGCCGCGAATCCAACTAAACTTGCCTGCAATTTTCATTCGATTGACTGAGCTAGTAACTCCACCATCAACCTCTAAGAAAGACCAACGAACTAGATTTCCTTCTCGATTTGCTTCTCCATTACATGGATGAGGTGATGGAATCTTGTACTGTGGTAAATCGCTTGCCGCTGGGCCCTCAGCACGAACCGCTCCAACCGAATGGTCTGTTCCATTTGATAGCAAATCTACCGCGCCTTGTACATCGAATAGAGGAATTCCTAGAGCGCGGGCGAAATCATTACCACTTCCAATTGGCAAGATACCCATCTTCTTCTTACTACCTCGTAATCCAGAGGCTACCTCGTGAACAGTACCATCTCCTCCTACTGCAACAATCATATCATGATCTCCAGATAGTAGGTCGTAAGCTATCTCCATTGCATGGCCAACCCGCTGTGTTTCGTGTATGTCGATTTCAAAACCGGCAGAGGTTAGTGCCGTTTCGAATTCAGGCCAGCTTTTCGATGATATTCCGTCTCTGGCCTTTGGATTGAGGATGCAGGCTATCCTAGGCATAGTTGCCTGAGGGCCTGAACTCAACTTGAATCCTCGCGAATGTAGAAGTCAAGTGTAATGGGGTATTCGCGAGGTCTGAACAGCATGGACGATGAGGCACAATTCATGCGGCGAGCGATTGAAATCGCTGAACGTGGAAGGAACCGCGTAATGCCGAATCCGTTAGTTGGTTGTGTCCTAGTTAAGGATGGGGAAATCATCGCCGAGGGTTGGCACGACCACATAGGTGGCCTACACGCAGAACAGATGGCAATTGCAGACGCGGAAGCGAAAGGAGTAGCCACTCAAGGCTCTACAGCCTATGTTACATTGGAGCCGTGTAATCACTTTGGAAGAACTCCTCCATGTACAGAAGCTCTGCTTTGGGCGGGAGTAAAGAGGGTCGTAATCGGGGCGGATGATCCGAACCCAACAGTGCGTGGAGATGGTGCCTCAGCACTGGAAAAATCGGATGTAGAGGTAGAATCAGGACTTCTAGCCGAGGAATGCGGTGAACAGATGAGTGAATTCATGCATTGGTGTCAAAATATGCGTCCAGAGGTCTTATTGAAGGCTGCAATCGATGCAAATGGTCGAGTTGATTGTGACCCTAATGAGCCAGCACAGCGATTTTCTTCGCCAGAATCATTGGAGATTGTTCATGCACTTCGTGCAGATTCTATGGCAATTCTAGTTGGTGTTGATACCGTTGTCCGCGACGACCCCTCTTTGACGGTGCGGGGACCAGACATAGGTCCACGAAATGCACCAACACGAGTTGTCATTGACCCAAGTGGTAGAATCCCTACAGACTGTAAATTACTGAATGATGCTAAGGCACCAACTCTGCTAATTCATGCCGAGCCTTTCGAATTACCGAATTCTGATGCAGAACACGTTGAACGTGCGATTCTTTCGGCTAGTGAAGGAGAAATTACTATTGCTCGAATTCTAGATTATCTTGGCGATAGAGGAATTCAATCATTGTTGGTAGAAGGGGGACCAAACACTTGGAGGAGATTCCTAGCAGAGGGTCTCGTCGACAGGGCTCACCTTTGCCAATCACCTGTCGAATTAAGTGGTGAGGGGACTGTATTTTCCGAGAATGAATTGAGTTCTGCCGGGTTGAAGCAAATTAGAGAAATTGATGTGGGTGGAGATAGAATTAGTCATTGGAGGCGAGAGGATTAGCCAATCGTCAGAGCAAAATTGGCTGCAACGCTTTCTTGCAAATCCACTTGTTAAGTCATTCATTGCCTACTCTATCTTTCGAGCCTTCTACGGAATGGGCATTCTTATTGTGACCTATTTCATTGCTACCAGCGAGAATAATCCTTGGTGGTATTCACTAGTTTTCCTTATTTTCTCGATGATATTCTCAAGGGTTTTATTCCGGTGGATAAAGAATCGACGAGCTACAAAAGAATCGAGTGTTGAGTAGTGCAAATCTCATAGTCCGCTGGCTTCGGATAACTACGTGGACAACGAGGTATTCCTTCTATTGATGTTAGTTGGAGTATTCGCCGGATTTGTAGATAGTGCTGTTGGTGGAGGAGGCTTACTTCGATTACCAGCACTTTTGTGGGCCGGTATACCCCTACATGTTGCACTTGGAACAAACAAATTCGCATCAACTGCTGCCGCTGCTATTGCGAGTGTAAAATATCTAGAAAGCGATATTGTGCCAAGAAAAGCCGCCTTTATTGGATGGGTTGTGATGATTATTTTTTCCATGATTGGCACATACGCTGTATTACTGGTCGAACCAGATGTATTATTGCCGATTGTAATCGTTGTACTGATTGCTTTATTCTTCTATGTATTATTCAATCCTAAATTTGGCAAGGAAGAAGATCTCAAGGAAGAAAGAGTGATTCCGGTAACTGTTGGTATGGGAACTGGAATAGGATTCTACGAAGGATTCCTTGGCCCTGGAACCGGAAGCATGCTGATGGCTGGATACATCAAAGGTGCTGGATTTGGTATGGACAGAGCCGCTGCAACGGCCAGAATTCTGAATTTCGGAGGGAATATCGGATCGTATGCAATATTCGCAATAGCTGCATCAGTAAATTACGAAGTTGCGATTCCCTTCGCACTGGCGAACATGATTGGAGGTTATCTTGCACCCGGTTATGTTCTGAAGTATGGTTACGCATTATTGCGACCAATGTTCCTCGTAGTCGCAGCCATCATGATTACAGTTCAGATTGTCAGTTATCTGAATTAGTGGTGGGCGATACAGGATTCGAACCCATGTCCTAGCGTCCGAAGCGCCAGATGATATCCAGACTACACCAATCGCCCGTGTTCTGAGGCGAGCGTCGGCCTTTCTTCAATGCGACGGGTGGGCGACGACGAGCAGACGAGCCAATGAGCGGTGAACTTTGACCGGAGCCATCAGTACAACTTTCCAGCCACGGTCAAGCATTTCGTCGGCTACCTTTGACCAAGGTTTGCCCATCACCAAATAGTCAATGGGTTCATCTGAATTATCTTTCAAAATCGCAGGGTCTGTAGGAAGAAGAGTGCATAGAGAGCCTGAATGGTCAATGGTTCTAGCAGCTGAGCAAGCCTTGAGAAATAGTTGGTAGCCATCATCTGATTTCCATGCGTTACGGCCATATGGAGGATCGAAAGCAAAGATTGCTCCGCCAACTTTTCCCCAAACATCAGGAGTGAGTCCTACACCGGATTCTTGTACATCCCAAGTTGCTGAATATCCACTACAGAGGTCTTCTGATACCCATTGCAAATTCTCTTCTGTGCCTTTTACCATCTTTGGGTCGAGGTCACTTGCAAGTACGTTCAGTCCGGCTAACATCGCCTCTATTGCGATTCCACCAGTTCCACAGAATGGGTCGATAACCGTCGTAGGTTCCAAACCCGAGCGATGACCAAGTGATATCATCAGTCTAGCCAATCTAGGTTCCAACGAGACCGGTTGGAAGAATGGGCGGTCAGTAGGAGAACGGCCCCCCCAACCTGACCGCTGCCAATTATCCTCTTTCAATCCCCAGATAATCATCGGCGGAGAGAGGTATAGTGGGTCGGGGTGATTGGGTGGATCTTCTGGACCCGCTAGGAAAACCACGATTTCATTGTCGGGATTCTCCAAATCTACCGGATGTGATTCTCCAAAGACTCCAGCCCCTACATTCTGTGCAATTTCTGAACGGGAAAAACCTGCTAAGGATGAGCCGATTACATTGACTCGGACTGCAAAACTGCCTTCTGGAAGATTCTCTTTCGCCCAATCTACGATTCGCTGGATAATATTCTCTGGTTCTACAACTTCACTATGCTCAGCATTGCAAAGTACTTCGTCGACTAAGGCAGACCTACTGAGTCGATTGAGGGCTATCTCATCTGTCGATGCAGTAACTACGACTCTTGGATGAACAAAACCAACAGGGCCTACTAATGCTTCAGCCTCTGAACGGAATAATGCTGGATGCCAGCCGCTTCCAACAAGGGTCAGCCGGCTCAACTTGCTTCCTCCGTCCTTCTCGCCCCCGACTTCAACCCTAAATGCCTCGACGGACAGGATAGGCTAAGCATCGACGGGGGGGAGTGAATCTGGGCTGTAATTTGAGAGACTTAGCCACCGCACATCCTCTCGAATTGAGCGAAATGTCCGGGCAGCGTGTAGCCATCGACGTTTTTCTTAACGCCTACCAATTCATTACCAGTCTAGTCGGTCAAGATGGAAAGCCACTATCTTTCGATGGAAGGCCTGTTGCCCATCTGATGGGTTTTCTCGACAGAGCGACCTGGATGCTTGAGCAGGGCATCGAACCTGTGTTCTTCTTTGATGGTCGACCGCATGATCTGAAGATGGATACCCTCGCTGGAAGAAAGGAGCGCAAAGTTGAGGCTGTTGAGAAGTGGGAAGCTGCGGTTGAGGCCGGAGATATGACTCTTGCAAAGAAACTCGGCCCACAAACTGCAGAATATACCCGAGACATGGTTGCTGAAACTAAGCGACTATTCGATTGTCTGGGTCTAGTTTGGATAGAAGCACCAATGGAAGCAGAAGGTGCTGGTGCTGTTCGCTGTGCGAACGGAGAAGTTGCAGCAGTGGCGAGCCAAGATTGGGACACTCTACTATACGGCTCGCCGGTAATGATTCGAAATCTAACTAGCCATGGACGGAAGAAATTTGGTCGATTGTTGACGGCTGAGAAAGTAGTCTTGCAAGAGTTACTAGACACTCACGAAATTACTAGAGAACAATTAGTTGACCTTGCTATCATGATTGGAACTGATTTCCATCCTGGAATCAAGGGAATCGGTCCAAAAACTGGTTTGAAACTAATCAAAGAGCATGGTACGATGGAAGCAGTTTCTGAGGTAAAGGAATTTGAGATGCCAGAAAATATCGAGACCATTCGTGGTCTTTTCCTAAACCATCCCGTGCATCCAGATCCAATACCAAAAGCTACGCGAGCGGTCGAGAAGGATTTGCGAGGCTTCCTTCAAGGAGAGTGTGGATTCTCAGATGGAAGACTACAGCGGGCCCTAGACAGGCTAGCTTCCGCTAATCATCTGAAATCGGATAACCAGCCGACCCTATTCGACTTCTGAGGTTGGAAAAAGGGGCGGTTCGCCCGGGGACTGAAGCGCCCCCGAGGAACCTGTCACCGCGAATCAACGGACCGCGGGCCTGAGCAGTAATCGACCAACTTTACTGTATCACAGTACGCTGCCGTCGCTTTCATCCTCGTCGAGGATTCCATCGGCGTCATCGTCGTCATCTAGATGGTCTTCAATACCGTCATTGTCGTGGTCGAATTGACCAGTCAATGGGTTGCCATCGTTCTGCTCGAACCAGTCGGAAAGTCCGTCGTTGTCGTCATCTGTATCTACTCTGTCGGTTAGACCATCGTTATCGTGGTCGTATCTCCAGAGACCGATCGCACCGTCGATTTCGTCGACATCAAGGATGTCGTCGTTATCGTCGTCTGGGTCAACTCCGTCATCTAGTCCGTCGTTGTCGTGGTCCCTACGGTAATCTTCTCCGTTTGGTCCAACGTCGTTCCAGTTGTCGATGCCGTCGTTGTCGATGTCGAAATCGATGTTATCGCGTACTCCATCATTGTCGTGATCGTAGATATCCGAGTTAGGGTCGCCGTCATTGACTTCCTCGCGGTCGTCTATGCCGTCGCCGTCGTCGTCATCATCCTCAGCGTCATTGATGCCGTCGTTGTCGTGATCCTCTGGGAATTCATCCACATTATCGGGGATTCCGTCATTGTCGTCATCAAAATCCAAATCGTCTGGAATACCATCGCCATCGTTGTCGTTCTCGCCGTTCTGGTCTTGGTTGTCGAGCTGCTGACTTTGCTGCTGGTCGGACTGCTGACCCTGCTGACCCTGACTGTTGTCTTGGGTCTGGCCTTGCTGCTGCTGGTTCTGACCATTCTGGTTGTTACCATTCTGGTCCTGGGACTCTTGGTCTCCCTGTTGTCCACTCTGTTCTCCACCTTGCTGCTGGCCTTGGCCGTTGTCTTGCTGGTTGGATTGTTCTCCACCTTGCTGACCGCTGCCCTGCTGACCGTCTTGACCGGATTGGGAACCTTGGTTCTGACCTTGGCCCTGTTGGCCGCCTTGGCCTTGACCTTGGCCGCTTTGACCTTGACCTTGGCCATTCTGACCTTGGCCTTGACCTTGGCCTTGACCTTGGCCTTGACCTTGGCCCTGACCTTGGCCCTGACCTTGGCCTTGACCTTGGCCTTGACCTTGGCCTTGACCCTGTCCTTGACCCTGTCCTTGACCCTGTCCTTGACCCTGTCCTTGACCTTGGCCCTGTCCGTCTTGGTCGGAATCTCCACCGCCATCAGTTCCGCCGTCTCCAGTACCCTCTCCGTTGTCACCGTAATCCGGATCGTACGCATCTGGGATACCGTCGCCATCCGAATCCGACATCGACCCGTTGTTAGGGTCGTTCGGGAACGGATCGTTGGCGTCATCTTGCCCGTCACCATCGGTGTCTGCCGAGTAGGGGTTGGTACCGGACGAGTACTCCTGAGAGTTCGTCAATCCGTCACCGTCTGGGTCCGCGTTAGCGTCACTAGCCGAGTTCGGATTTAGTCCGTACGCAACCTCCCAACCGTCCGGTAGACCATCGTTATCGGTGTCGGGGTTGGTGGGGTCCGTGCCTTCAGCTGTCTCCTCTGCGTTTGTCAGACCGTCTCCGTCCCAGTCGGCTCCTCCATCAGAGGGGTCGAGTGGGTCAGAACCATCGGCTGAAACGCCAACGGAACCGGCCATCAAAACAAGGAGCAGCGCAATCATCATGCTCGTATTCTTTGTTTTCTGCATTTTCTTTTCACTTCCAAAATATCAGTTCAGAGAACCCGCTGTTCTCTCTTTCCGGTGAATGCTCGCGCTCGTACTTGCGCGAACCCAATTCTTCCGGGAGTTACGGATGCTATTTGGGAGCCCACTAGGTATTCTTTCCACAACCACTCTAAACGTAGCACTGCGCTGCATTTGCGGCTTTTGTGGAAATACTGTCTTACTTCGTTTGCTCCTCCTCTTTTACGCATCCAATCTCACGGGCTTTCATAGGGAACCCACCGTTCCCTCTAATTTGCCAGCCATTGCGTGGCTATATCAAGAGTTCCCGAGCCTGATTCGGGCTATTTTTGGATAATTTTCCTTCAAGGAGTCAGTGCCGCGAGTTCTGCTCGGAATTTTGTAGAGCCCATGAAATGGAGAACTGGAGTCGCTAAAGTCCCAATAATTAGAGCGCCCAAAAGTAGATTTGACCACAATTCGATCCCCGTTCCAAATGAGAAGAATAGTAACCAACCTGCAAGAAGAAAACCCCACGGCCTGAAGCGGCGAGCCAAAAGTGCCGAACGTGCTCGAACTAACTCGTCTGAGTATAGCGCGGTTTCCTCACCTTCTGCCAACATATCGTTCTCGGTAGCACAACGAACGCAAACCTGGTAGCGGGGGCCATTACCACTAACGAACTGAGAGTTCGGGTAGTTTTGGGTGCACATGCGACAGACTGGCATAGACGTCAACCTCGCCACCGAACATCGCTCCTTCAACGCTACGGTCTTCTAACCTGTTTGTTGGGCTCAAACTTGGTAACTTTGTTTGAGAATTTAAGGAATGATCTAAGCAATGCTAGTCCATCTGGACTGCCGACTGATTCAGGGTGGAATTGTACTCCCTCTATCGGAAGAGAAGGATGACTTAACCCCATAATCAGACTTCCAGATTCATCCCATGAATTTGCTACGATGTCCTCATTCGTCGCCTCTAGAACCAAGCTATTGTAGCGCATCATTACAACCTCCTCTGCGGCATGTTGGAACAGACCTGAGCCGTCATGAGTGATTCTTGATGGTACTCCATGAACTGCTCCCAGAGGAGATTCAATTAGATTCCATCCTGCTGCAAGACCAATCGCTTGATGACCCAGACACCAACCTAGTAATGGAATTGGGGCATCAAGGATTTTCAATCTGTTTTGCAAGGCTCTGTGGGCAATTTCCATGCTTAGAGGAGAAACTTCTGGGCGAGAAGGACCCGGTCCAATTATGATATGTGTAGGACGGTAAATGTCTAACCAAGTGTTGACTTGAGTTTTTGTATCGATTTTTTCAACTGGTCTGCCCTCAACGATTGTCACCTTTGCTCCGAGCCGATGTAGCGATTCTGCGATATTGTTTGTGAAGGAATCGAGGTTGTCCACTAAGAGAACGTGATAATCGATTTCCGAATTGGATTCCTTTGGAACTCCAGGAGATATTCTACCCAATGCTCCTTTGACCTTGGGGAGAGGAAGTATGCCAACTTCTCTCTCGGGTAATTCTTCATTACTGAATCCAGTTCGGAACCCCCACGTCGCTTCGGTTACTGCAGCCGCCTTCCAGCGTGCTTCCTCAACCTCGTGGGCAGGATTTGAATCGATTACAACGCCTCCACCTGCTTGAACCGTAGCATACCATGATTCCGGGCCACTGCGAGCCTCCATAGTTCGAATTAGGATATTCCAATCGGCTTGTCCAGCGCTTTGGTTGAGATGGCCGATTGATCCTGTCCAAGCACTCCTCGGCGAACCCTCTAGTTGGTCGATGGCTGCCATAGTCACAACCTTTGGGCAACCGGTGATTGAGCCACCTGGGAATAGGGCAGCCAAAGATTTTCCAGCACTATTGTTAGGACTAATTTTTCCCTCTACTCCGGAAACCAAATGTTGCACATTTGCCAAAGCTTCAATTCGGCAGTCAGACCAATGTACACTACCACTCTGACAAACAGAAGAAAGGTCGTGCCGTTCCAAATCTACCAACATCAAGTGCTCGGCCATTTCTTTTTCTGATGATGCTAATTCTAACCTTAGAGCAGAATCTTCCTTCTCGTTCTTTCCCCTCGCCCTCGTTCCCTTTATTGGTCTGGTTGAGACAATTCCAGATTCAAGGCGCATCAATCTCTCTGGAGAGGCTGAGGCGACTGCCCAACCGTGATCTGCTAAGTACAGCCATGAGGAGAAAGGAGCGGGATTAGAATGGGTCATTCTAAGGAATGTATCCCACGGTTGACCAGACATTTCAGCTTGCCATCTGCGGCCATAATTCACCTGATATAGATGGCCGCCACGAATCGATTCACGGATTTTTTCGACCTTTCTCGCATGTTCAGAATCGCTCTCGCTATCGGGTACTATTGATTCTGGTTTGGCTGGCGTTTGTAAGTCCGAAAATTTGGGCGATTCTTGCTCTAACCATTGATGCCCCTCAATCGCAATTAATCGCAATTGATTGTTAGCACGTTCGTGTATCCACCATGCATCACATCGCCACAAAACGCCTAGTAGCGTGCCAGGTTCAGGTGTATTCGCCAATCGAATAGAATTTGACCAACGACCTAAATCATATCCAAGTAAGCCAGCGAATCCACCTGGAGTAATCGAGTGTTGTTCATTCTGTTCTACTTCTATTTCATGCTCAGCGACAATAGACAAGGCTTGCTCTAATGTTGCTGGATTATACTCCTCTTCTGTATGCCATCGCCCTTCTACTAGTCGCTGACGAACTAAGTTCAGCGGAGAAGGATTTCCTAGGTGTATTTCACCACGAAGCGCAGAACCTGTGGGGGCATCTTCTCCGTACGGTTCGAAGAAAAGAAAGCGAATGCTATCCAAGGCTGGAAGCATGGACTTTTGTGACAGGTCAGTTACAGGTCCGCCTGAATGAAGAAGCAATTCATCCCCTTCACGGGTTCTAGCCTGCAACATGGAAATTAGAGGGGATTCATGCGAGTTATCCTCTGTTCGTTCAATTACTCGCATTTCAGTCCTCCAAATCTTCTAATCTCATCCATGCGGTCTGTAATCGATTCATCCAAGCGTTGTAGGCCGCTTGATACAATCTACCATTTGGTTGGCCGATTTGCCTTCCATCAATTTCACCTAATGCCTGAACACCTAAGCCACTTCCTAAGACTATCATCTCAGAAGCCCGTAGCAACATTGGTAGAGTCAGTCTAGCTTCCCTAACTGGTACTCCAGCACTCTCGATACCTTCTCTGATTTGTTCTAGAGTAACAGAGTCTAGTGCGCCTTCCGAGGGCTTTGGATAGTAAGCAACTCCATCGTTATCCAGCAGAATAGGCATACACCTATCTCCATCAATTAGAATCTCTCCATCGAATAGAAGAGATACATCCGCTCCATGCTCATTCGCTACCTCTCGAGCATCAAAATATGGTTGCCAATCGCCGTGTTTAGTTCCTCTTACTGAAACCTCCCATCGAGGTGCTGCAAGACTAATTGCTCTCATTGGATTGGGCCATTTTCCGTTCACTCTAGGAATTAATTTGACGTCACCGTTTGGATTGACTCCGATCTTAATCAAAAATGGCGCCTGATTTTCTCCAACCACTGATTCGCCCGGAATCTCTGCCTTACTGAGCGATTCGAAGATAAGTTCCGTTAGGTTGTTTGGAAGATTGAATCCTAATCTCTCAGCGTGTCGAAAAAGACGAGCGATATGCAAGTCGGCTGCTAATAGCCGGGACCCGCCATCCCAAGCGATGGTGGTGAATACCTCGGAACGGGGATCGCCATCCATAGACCTCGATAGATGAATAGGGCTTCAACCCGATGCTGATACAATCAGAGCATTTCGTCTAAGAAAGATGTGTCAATATCATCGTCTTCTGATTCTTCTTCATCAAAATCATCGAAGTTTAGATCGTCTGCCATGTCATCAAGATCACCAAGGTCTAGCTCTTCTTCATCCCCGAGTAATTCGTCCATAACGCCACTATCTGCGGATGGCGTTGGCTCTAGTTCCTCTTCCAATGGGGCTCCTGCACTAGCCATAGTCTCGGTGTAATCGCTCTTGCTTTCATCTGAAGAGTCGCCTTCCTTACGCCTAGCATTAGCGACTAGTCCCTCATCAATTTCCAATTCATCAGCGCCGAAGTCTTCGTCATCGGTAAGGCCAGCCGCCTCCCGCTCCATTTGCTCTTCCAACTCGACTTCTAGGGCGCCCATCTCCCAAGGCTCAGGAGCAGAATCTCCTCTTGGCCTGATGAACATCATTGCACCGATTAGGAACATTACTACTGAGAGTGCAATAATTACCATGTTCATGTCGCCTGCTAGTATTCTATCGACCCAGGACTCACCTGCGGCATCATCACCTGGTTGGGTAGTACCAAAGCTGGATTCTTCCCAAGGTGGAACTTCTACTGGGTCGGCATAGAATGTGTGAACTTCTCCATTATAGGTTACAATCTCAATCCAATATGTCTCTTCACGGTCGATCATATCACCATTGAATTCATTGAGAATCAATATCGTATCTCTCATAGCAGACTTAACCAGAGAAGCGTTTCTAGTGTCATCGAACGATTCTAGGCTGACAAAGGCGTAGTAACTTGCATACATTGGATCCTCGGCATTATCCCAGGTCACCTCTATTAGAGAACCTGCAGCATTCCAACTGGCCCTAATTCCACTAACATCTGGACATTCTGGACACGGGTCTGCGGATAGTTCGTCTGAAAGTTCTATCCAAGTACTGGCGAGATTGTCCGTCCAAGCATTGCCTGACGAATCAACTGCTACCACTGCAACATAGATTCGACGGTTTGGTACCAATGGCGTAGCAATGTCATCTCCATAGGCTGAGAACTCGGTTAGCAGGACTGGAAGGTCCTGTTCTCTATCAACGACCATTGCGGGTTGTAGGTCATCGGTTCTTTGCAACAGAACCGGAGTATCGATTACCGCGTAAATCCAATATTCTGCGATGTCAGAGGCGTCACTTGATGGGAATTCTACGAACATCGCATTTCCAGCATCATTTGGCCTATCTCTGAGTACCGGAGCTTGGAGTCGATCGGGCGGAGATACATCTCCGCGGTTATCCATTGGAGTAACTAAGACCATATGTTCCGATAAGCCACTTAGGTGCACATTTCCAGATATATCATGAATAGTTACAGTGACATAGAGAGGAATCATAGATTGGATTGGACCTACTTCTAAAGTATCTACAGAGCTTCCATAAAGAGCACTTTCTGCAGTATATTCTAATTGGAAGTTGGCTCCAAACTGACGCTGGTTAATGACTACTAAACCACAATCAGATGGGTTTTCACTGCAGGATTCCCAAATCTCGGTTACATTGTTCAATGGGTACTCAGATACCCAAACTGTGTAGAATGAGAAGTCATCAGCTGATGAGCGATTCCAGCGAATATCAATGGCTGAACCGTCATCATCTGGATAATCCCAGGCATCGAGTCCAGTGACTCGATCTGGAGGTATTGCTTCGCCGTCGAAATCAGCCTCTGGAGTAGCATCTACTACGAGGACGTTGTCGACGTCACCATTGCCCCAATCATCAAAGGCTACGACTCCTATCCAGTAGACTATTCCATCGATTAGGCGACTTTCACCCAATGAATCAATAATGATTGAAGTCGTTTCACAATTATCTGTATATCCTGCAACGGGCCAACCATCTACCGTTGCAGGGGCTTGGAATCCGGAGGCTGGTAGAACATATACAGTGTAATAGGTACAGTCCTCCTCAGTATTTGCATCCCAAGAGACATTGATTCTACCGCCTTCATCGTTCGGCACGTCGATAGCTGTTGTTCCAGTAATCGGCATCGGCGGAATTCCATCATCGAGGCCACCTGCGGTAACCACTGGACCGATGATTGTAGCATTATTGATTGATGATTGTCCTGCTTCGTCTACACAAACCGCCGCAAACCAATACGGAACTCCACCTTCTAATTGCAAGGCGGTTGTGTTCCCAGTACTCCAATGGAATTCGAATGGGTTTGAAAGTCCGACTGCGCTGGTAATTTCTTGTTGCACGGCCCAAATCCTAACTCTATCCGGGTCAAGTTCAGTACAGGCAGCCCATTCTAGGAAAATGGTACCAGCCGCCCCACCCGAAGCTGGATTTGCGGTCATCCAAGCCGGAGCGGCTGGAACCTCGTCTGTTGGAGTAATATTTTGTGGGTATGTCATTGGAACGCCCAATGACCCATCTGCGTATTCAATTACAACTGCTGCGCGGTATTGGCGATCATCCCGCAATTCTTCCGTTACACCAGCATTGTCCGCTCTTGTTATGGTCGCATTTGTGCGGGACCATAGGCCCGATCTAGTGTAGGTAGAGAATGAATCTAAGTCCTCTTGAGTAGGCTCCCATAACGGGTCAGCTGTTGAATCCCATACATACAATCGGTAGGCGTGCCATGCAGCATCTTCTGCTGGTAACCAAGAGGCCTCGATTACACCTCCGCCATCATTTGGTCTATCGACTAAATTGGTAATTACGGTTGGAACCTCGATTCGTTCCCAATCGTAAGTTATGCGAACCTGCATTGCTCCATCTTGGGGGGACTGCATTTGGACATGTAAAATCGCAGATGATGTTCCAGGACCTACCGCAGAGATTGCCGATTGGAAGGCCTGTTGAATTCCCCCATTGCTGGCGGCTAAATCCCAACTTCCAGTATAGTTTAGTGAAGTTGAGCGAGCCCAAACCCATGCGCCTCTTTGAGGTGCTAACATGGTCATAGTTTCGACATGCATTGGAAGTGTTCCTGGTGCTGAAGTGCTGGAGCTTTCAGGAATCTGAATAGGATTGTCAGGGGTGACTAGTACTGTTGCCATTCCTGGGTGAGTTGTATTTGTGATATCCCATGTTCGGCCACTGTACAACAAGGTCAACGGATCTGCACGGCGTTGGTTCTCTCTCGCTGTCTCTTGCAAACTAACAGTTGGCTTGTAAACATGAAGACCATCATTTCCTACAGCATAGAATCCACTGAAGTCGATGTGACCTCCCTGAAGTCCGGTTATCACTCGGTTACTGACTACCTCATGTCTTCCGACTACATCTACAACATCAAGCCCTCTTGGACTCATAACTACAAGATATTGGCCATCACTGTGCATTTCGTACGGAGGCCAAGATAGTAGAGAACTGGTACTAACTCCTGTCTCCATTTGCATCATGCTACCATTCCAATGTACCAAAGGAGCAACATCGGTAGCAACGTGAACTCCCCAATCATCGGCAACAATTGCTCGAACATCGTTACTTGGAATCATATCGATATTGTAGGTGCCATTTGCCATATCGGTGGCCAAGTCCCAAGCAGCTACTCCTGGTCTAGTTGGACCTTGGCCATTGTGAGAAATGAATATCGCCGCGTCGTGATAAATTGTGGAATTTGTTCCATCAGGATTCTGAACGACGCGTGATATAGGTCCCGCTTCTGTAATGCCGCTTACGGTGTTACCCATCAAGCCATCATTGAATCCCAGTGTATTGAGTACTGTTAGATTCGATTCATGCAGGACGGTAACTCCAGCAGCACCACCAGCCAGAACCTTACCTCCGCCCTGAATCGTAGTATTGATTGAGTGTAAGTGAGTGATGATTGGAGAAGGCAATCCATCTATCGTAGTAATCGGATTATCCCAATCATCACGGGTGGTATTGTACATTCCAATTCCACCATGAGTTGCTATCATGATATGGTCTCCGTAGACCATGAAATCACGCACGAGATTGCTTGGTAATCCTGCAATTAGGCTTCCATATCCCCATTGCCGGTTGTTGGTATCAAAAGTTTGGAATCCGGCCGCTGAGCCTTCATTGCCCATTAGTCCAACATACATTGTGTTATTCTGAATTATCATCCCATCCATCTGGGCGTGAAGCGCGGGAGGAGTGGACACTATGCGGCGTTGCTTTAGGTCAATCGCCTTGAGTCCGCGGCCGGCTGTGGTTACCCACAGAGTCTCTCCATCCAAGGTCATTTCATTGACTACATCTTGTTGGAAATTGTAACCATATTCCCACCTAACCGAACCATTTGCTAGAATTTCTCCTTGAAGGATAGAAGAGCCGTGAAATGAACTAGAATCCAATGCTGAGGTGACCCATACATGAGTATCGTTAGAGATTATTTCCAAAACACGACCGCTGGTTAGTCCGGCCAATTCATCATAACCACTTGCAATCAATCCCGAACTATCCAATCTATCGACTCTGTTCAGGCCTGTTGTTTGTCCTGACCTTCCAATCGCATAGATTACCTGACCTGTTGACGAAGGAGCCCTATCTATCGAACAGCCGTCCATTCCTGGATCTAGAACCTGACCATTGGCGGTTGCGGTTCCAGAAGTTATCAGTCGAGAGATTCCGCCTTGGTTGTCGTATTGATGTGCGGCCAAGAGAACGTTGTTGTCATGTAATAATCCACCAGGGAAAATTCTGTCCTCGCTTATTCCATCTGCGGCAGTGAGTATCGAAAGATATGTGTCAGTATTGTAGTTGTATCGATCAATCCCGACTCCTTCTGTGTCGTAAGCGATGTAGAGGATCTCGTTGGCTTCGTCACAAGTCACTGCTCTAGGATCATTATTGGATAGTCCAGAGCTACCAGAGGTCATCGCACTAATCCATTCGTTGGTAATTGAGTCTGAATCATGGTCTACGAGGTCATATCGGGCTACACCACCTTGATTTCCCCACCAAAATCGCGCACCTATAGCAACGTGCACGATGTCATCGCAGATGCCGATGTCGGCTGCATATCCACCTGGTATATCTCCAGTCCCTAAATCCCAAGAAGACCAATTGCCAGTCGTTCCATCCTTTCTCAATATCTGAGCATTTGAGTTCCATCCACTGGATTCCATATTTCCAACCCATAGGTCGGTACCGATGACTTTCATCGAATAGAATTCCTCTTCTGTATTCGATGGTAAACCATCACCTGGAGTCCATGAATCAAGCCAAGTTTCGTTTACTGGATCCCATCTTAGGATACCGTTCATACTAGCGAAGAGATATTCTCCTTGGTATTCTTCCATTCCACGGATTGGACCATCTACGTCCGTCCACTCATCTAGTAATGTCATTGTGTCTGCATTGAATCTCCTTAGGATGAAGTTTCCATAGGCCACCCATAATTCGCATGAGCTTGTATTTAGCGGGAAGCACTCACCAAGGAATCTTGCATTTACTCGCAATACATTACCTATGGTTGACAGATCATCTTCCCATGACTCATTGGTCATGTTCCAGCGAACGATTGTTCCATCTCCATCATTCCAAGTCTGGGTTGGCCGAATACCAATCCACAATTGGTCATCAACTATTCCAATTCCATTGATTACTCCATTCCAACCTGTACGGTCGTCAACCTCTATGGCTGTCAGGCTAGTATTAGTTGTCAGATTGATACGGTAGATACTATCAGAACCACCGCCCCACCAACTGGTTGAACGCTGGGTGGAGTAATGCAAAATGTCGCCGTATATCTCTATGTCAGCGGGTATTGAATTGGAAAGGGTAGGACCATTTGGATTCGACCCTCTATCCCATGAGATGAGCACTACATCATTGATGACATCGATTAGAGTAAGTCCAAAGTCACCACCGGCCCAAATGGTACCATAAGTCTGCCCGGGTACTAGAGCGGTTACGTCATCATCATTGATGTATCCTTGATCGCCATCCCAAGTCGTTAGCCATTCATTGTTGATTAAGTCATAACGAGCTATACCCGTGTTTTCGAATCCAAGGTAAAGGATGTCGTCAACTTTGACTGTGCGAGCTCGCTGGGTATCGTCACCTGCAGTCCAAGTCTCAATTACGCTGAAGTTGTCCATGTTTACGATACCAGCACCTTGGTTTCCTCCTGTGTATGCTCTGTCGGGCGCGAGCATCTCGATTGTGTACACGAAGCGGCTTTCGAGGCCATCGCCGGAACTTACACAATCTTGGAATTGATATTGCCAATTCCATTTACAGGCCCCTCTATTTGTGCCAGCGTAGAGACCATCTCCATCGCTTGTTACATCATAGAACACACTAGGTCGATTCCACCATGAACCACTGGTTGTCAATGTAGTCCAAGTGCTACCATCATAGCGCGAGAAAGATCCTTGTGAGCCGACCAATAGGCCTCCGAAATCATCCATCTCTAGAGATAAAACATCATCATCTGGAAGCGAGTTTGTGTCCTGATTCCAAAGGTCGGAAATATCACCGGTTAGCCTGTCTACAACAAGTATTCCAAACTCGTACAATCCAATGTATACCACATCGCCATCAACTGCAACCGGTGTTGCATCCAAATCATCGGCGCCAAGTGATTGCCAAGAGCCGATGATGGTCGAAGTGGATAATTCAACTCGCATAACTCCCTTGTCAGGAGTGGCCATGTATGCTATTCCAAATCTAGTGGCAACCGAATTAACGAAGTCAGAATCTAGACCATCCGAAGTGGTGATAGTATCCACTAGTGTCATCTGATTGGTATCGATAATAGATATTCCAGATTGGCTATGGCCGACTACCAAGTAGCCATTTGTATCGTCAAAGGCCAAGGAACTAACGTCGTTTGAGCTCAACCCGGATACGGTTCCGATGTAACTTCCATCGGTATTTTCTAACCTCAAAACTCCAGCATTGCTTGTTCCAATCCAAACATTTTCGTTGTCATCTTGTTGAATAGCAACGATTTGACCAGGATTGCTCACATAATCGCGGATATCGATTGGAGTCTTCCAAGCACGATCCGCTTCATCGTATCGATCGATTATTCTACCACTTGCAACCCAAATCTCTCCACTCTCTCCATCATCGATACGAGATACTACATCCATTCCATCGATAGAAGGCCCACTAACTAGAGTCAATGTGCCAGTGGGATTTTCAGCAATCTGCATTCCAAGAGTTCCTGAATCATCACTAAACAGAGCGGTGGAGGAGATTGGTCCACGAGATGGGTGTGCTGGCCAAGCGATGGCCATTGCGCCATTTCCATACAAACCAAGTTGTGACAGCTGATTCTGAGATTGGAAGATTAACGAATTGGTATCGTAAGCATGAACGGTGGTACCTGCGAGAATATGTAGCCAACCTGGTGTCAGAGATAGGCCGTGAATCTGATTGGAAGCCAACCAGTTATTTGTTGACCATGTGGCTATCCACGATTGTGCGGTTAAGTCCCTGCGGTTGATACCTGAATCAGCGGTTGCGATTAGCAGATGATTGCCGACAACCTCAAGCTCGGTGATTTGGTCCGAGGAGAGGAAATTCTGAGTGCTCCAATCTGTTTGTGAATCGACAGATACAGAAACACTTCCTGACGAAGAAGAAGTAATGTAATTGAGAATGTGAACTCCAGCATTTGTTGTCGCCAAGTAAACACTGTCGCCAATTATCATCATGTCAGATGGAGTTTCAATGTTTATCGTCGGACAGTAATCATACTCACTCCAGACTTCTTCTCCAATCGGCTTGAAGTGAATGCTACAATTTCCAGCAGCCCAGATCGTCCCGTAATCATCGACCGATATTGAATAGATTCCTGCGTTTTGTAAACCGGTTGGTTCCCTTAGATTCGGCATTTCTGAGGAATCGAATAAACTACGTGAAAGAACCGAACCATCTTCAGTTCCAATAAGTAAAGTTCCAGCATCACTGTCTATCGCTAGCGACCTTCCGGTGATTCCAGTTTCAATATCCACGATTGGTTTCTGAGAACGAGCGTCTAGGTGTAGAAGGTCGTCATCCAACAATATGTACAATCGGCCATCATTCGGATTTACCGCGGAGTCGTGAATATGTATGTCGACTGCTGAATAGGAAACCATTGGGTCAGCCGGCCTTAATGCCTCGATTACCATGTCAGTTAGTGTTGCTCCGGCTGGCAATTCCCATGAGGCATCAGAGATTGAGTTCGGTTTCAGATAAGTGCTTAGAGTACCGTTCAGAACACTAGGCGGGTTGTTCTGCATCTCATTCTGCTGACCGATGTCACCATAACCTCTCCAATCAAGGATAGGAGTTTGAGTATCCATGAGAGTTATCTGAGGTTCATTTGCCCAGTATCCTGCAGAGCCATTTACTGCGATTTCAAAGGTTAGATTCGAAATTTGTGCCCCTGGAGCAAATGGTAGGAATAAGTCGCTATATGCATAGCTGCCATTATCCGGATCGGCTCCGGTAGCCACCAAATCAATCCATCCGGTGTCGTTACTTCCTGAGGCGCCCCATGCAGCCTGCGAAACCTCACGAATTTCTTGCTCTGATTCTAACTGATTCACGTCAGAATATGCAGACCAAGGCAACAAAACCATCAATGTTGCAAGAAGCAAGGCAGACTTGCGCTTGCTCAGCAGTTGACGTGGATTAGACATGACTACGAACCATCGGCCTACTTCTACCCATTAAGAAAGGGTGGGTTTGTTGAGTTATACATGATTCTCCCTCTAAGGAGGGAGTAGAGATTATTGAAAGCGCATTTCCAAAGGCCGATAAAACACTCGAATTCTGTAGGATAGCATCAAAGAGGGGGGCATTGCCCGAAGGTTCTCGAGGAGTAGGCATGGTCGAGGACAGACTGCGGGAGGAGGCGTTGGAATACCACGCTGCTGAACCAGCAGGAAAAATCCGAGTTGAGCCGACAAAACCACACGGAACTGCTCGTGAGCTTTCGCTGGCTTATTCTCCAGGTGTTGCATATCCTTGCGAAGAGATTGCAGAGAACCCAGATGATGCCTACAAGTACACATCCAAAGGGAATTTAGTGGCAGTTGTCAGTAATGGTACTGCAGTTCTTGGTTTGGGAGATATTGGTGCACTTGCCGGAAAACCGGTTATGGAAGGAAAGGGCCTCTTGTTCAAGGCATTCGCCGACATTGATGTTTTTGACATCGAGGTCGACAGAACTGATGTCGACGAATTTGTCGAAGCGGTAAAGGCGATTGCTCCTACTTTCGGAGGAATCAACCTTGAGGATATCAAGGCACCAGAATGCTTCGAAATCGAACGTAGGCTCGTCGCAGAATTAGATATTCCAGTTATGCATGATGATCAGCATGGTACCGCAATTATTTCTGGTGCTGCTCTAATCAACGGATTGGAAGTTGTCGAGAAGGATGTCTCAGAAGTCAAAGTAGTGATTTCTGGCGCTGGTGCGAGCGCAATTTCTTGCGCTCAACACTACCTTCGTCTAGGGATTAGTGCGGATAATTTGCTGATGTGCGATAGCAAGGGAATCCTCACCAAATCACGAGGCGAAAATGGTGAGTTAAATGAATACAAACTCGCCTTTGCGAGGGATGTTGAAGAAGGCGGATTAGCCGAGGCAATGGTCGATGCAGATGTATTCCTTGGCCTGTCTAAGGGAGGACTAGTCTCGGGAGAGATGGTCGAATCTATGTCTGAGCGACCATTGATTTTCGCTCTCGCAAACCCTGACCCTGAGATTCTACCAACCGATGTGCAAGCGGTTCGTGATGATGCTATAATCGCGACAGGGCGGTCAGACTTCCCCAACCAAATTAACAACGTACTCGGATTCCCTTACATCTTCCGTGGCGCACTGGACGTGCGTGCTACAGAAATCACAGAAGGAATGAAAATGGCCGCAACCAAGGCTCTGGCGGCTTTGGCAAAGGAGCCTGTACCGGACGAGGTAGCCGCTGCCTATGCAGGAGAACAAATGCAATTTGGACCTGAATATCTAATTCCAAAACCATTCGATGCACGTGTACTAATTTGGGAAGCCAGCGCAGTAGCACAAGCAGCTGTCGACGAGGGAATGGCTCGAATTAGTGCTGAGGAATTCGACGTTCAGAAGTACAGAGAGGACCTTGAGGCAAGGTTAGGATTAACTCGTTCAATTATGCGACACGTAATCAATCAAGCGAGGAAAGACAAGAAGAAAATTGTCTTCTCCGAAGGTGAAGAGCCGACTATCATCAAGGCTGCGGCTCAATGTATTGTCGAGGGAATATGCGAACCAATCCTTCTAGGTCACCCTGAGCGTATTGAAGCCGTAAAAGAAGAACTTGGACTAACTTTTGATTGCGAAATTATCGACGTTAGATACGACCCTCGCAGGCGTGGGGATTATGCAGACGAATTACACAAACTTCGTGGACGTAAAGGACTAACACGAAGGGATGCGATTAACCAATTGAAATCACCAAATTACTTTGGCCCAATGATGGTGCACTGCGGAGACGCTGACGGGTATCTTGGGGGCATCGCTCATAACTATCCAGATATCGTAAAGCCCTGCCTGCAAACAATTGGCCCTGACCCTTCTTCTCATCGAATTGTGGGTCTATACATGATGACTGTAAATGGTCAATTGATGTTCATTGCAGATGCAACAATAAACATCTATCCAGATGCAAGAACACTTGCAGAAATTGCTATTCAAACCGCTAAGGTTGCTCGAAGATTTGGAGTTAGTCCAAAGGTTGCTATGCTTTCATTCTCCAACTTTGGTACCTCAAACGAATTGCGTACTGACCGAATCGAAGAAGCCATCGCAATGGCTCGTGAATTAGAACGCGGTCTAGTTATCGATGGCCCGATGCAGGCAGATACCGCTCTTGTTCCAGACCGTCAAAACGAGTTCCCATTCATGGAATTTGACGGGCCTGCAAATGTATTGGTTTGCCCTAACCTGGCTTCGGCAAATATTGCCTACAAATTGCTTCAGAGGGTTGCAGGCGCAGAAATGACTGGGCCAATTCTAGAAGGTCTAGCCAAGCCTGCTCACGTTCTGCAGCGAGGTGACTCGGTTAGGCAAGTCGTACACATGGCCGCAATAACTGCCGTTGATGCACAAAGGCACGCAAGACAGCGTTTGTGATTACAACAATAGATACCGATGGCAAAATAAGTCGGATTGACTCTCACAATTCCATGAAGCCGTTCCTAGAGCACCTGAACATGACATCCACAGATGTGGATGAGACCATCCGTTTTCTTCAGACCGCAATGCCGGAATTCAGTATTAGAGGAGAAGGAGGGGGGCAGAAAGCACAGCGCTGGGTGCATATTGGTACCGAGGATTCCTACCTTTGCATAGAAGACCGTGGGGCTACTGAGAAAGGGCCACATCAGCCGTACGTTCATCCTGGGATGAACCATATGGGATTCGTGGTCAGCGATGGAGCGGCGTTAGCTGAGCGTATGATTGAGGCCGGTTACAAACAAGGAGCTACCTACCTAGACCATCCTCACAGACACCGCTACTACTTCTTCGATCACGACGGTAATGAGTATGAATTTGTCCAGTACTTCAGTGACAATCCTGGTGAGAGGAACGAGTACGAATCATAGGGTAGGGAATATGATGCCCCTGAGTATTACGGTTACTTTGTGACGGGACAAACTTGAATATTCGTGCTAAGATGTCATTTTATGGCCGTGGGCGGGCCTTGCCACATCGAGGGATGCGAGAGGCCTCGAATGTACAATAGTCCGGTCTGCTACAAACACAAAGCGAATGCGGAAGATGTTTGGTGGGTCATTGAAGATGAGGGAGGGGCCGTTAAATCCGAGTCTCGTAACCTATTGAGCCAGGAGTGGTCCGCTGAATACGAGGGACGCGAAATAAGGGTGACAAACGAAACCTATGGCAAAGGTGTTGCCAGGCTATACATCGATGGCGAATTGAGAGACGAGACTGATGAAGGAGCTAGTAAATTCGTACCCCGAGGGGAGATATTGCTCAGTACAGAATTGGACGATACTGGAGACACAGTCGATATTAGGTTCCGGGCAACTATGTTTTCTGTTAAGGCAAAAATATTGGTCAACAAAAAACAAATTGGCGGTGATAGTTTTGAAAATTCGCCCATCGAAGAAAAAGTGGACTCCTCCCATCCAGAGGTCTGGAAACCAAGTATCCTTGCCAAGGGTGTAGCCTACCTCTTTATCAGTACAACGATATGGTTTCTAATCAACTTGATATATGCTGTCTTTTTTTGGGAATTTGGGGCATAATTGACCCAGAATCATAATCCATAGCGAGTTTAATGGGCCTCAGTATGTGGGTAGTTGTGCATCTGGGTAGGTTAACTGGGAAGCCCATCTAACCGTGTCAATCACGGATCAATAGACTGGGCCTCATTGTAATGCCCAATGGAATGGGGCTATTCTATTCGCTACCCATTGACCCGCATATGAAACATAGGGTTGGCTGGGTAGCCCTATGATTCGTATCTGCTGCATAGGGTACTCTAAATGGCCACTACAGAAACGTTGGCCCAACATTGAAAATTGAATATGTGTTATTTCCAACCATAGATTTTCCATTCAAGAGTGAATTCTTCATCGCTC
>CALEIW010000050.1 GCA_937876055.1 uncultured euryarchaeote | reverse complement strand
AATCCTATACGACATTGACTTGTACGTAGAAAAGGGGGAATTCGTGACTATCATAGGTCCCAATGGTTGCGGTAAATCGACTCTAATCAAGACAATTTTCGGAATAGCTACTCATTATTCAGGAACTATCCAACATGAGGGTGAAGAAGTATCTGGATGGAGGACTGACCAGTTAGTCAACCGAGGAATTGCTTACGTCCCTCAGGTGAACAATGTATTCCCATCTTTGACTGTCCATGAGAATCTACAGATGGGTGGAAACAAATTGCCTTCCGCCGTTCTCGCAGAGCGAATAGAACGCGCGCTCAACATGTTCCCTGATTTGCAACAGCGTACCCATGACCTAGCGGCATCACTTTCGGGTGGTGAGAGACAAATGCTGGCAATTTCGCGTGCATTAATTTCCGACCCAACTTTCCTCTTACTAGATGAGCCAACAGCTGCACTTTCACCTCTTTACCAACAACAAATTATCGAGAGGATCGATGCCTTGAGAGAAGAGGGAATAACCGTACTAATCGTAGAGCAGAATGCTAGATTGAGCCTTGCTCGTTCAGACCGAGGATACATTTTCGCCAGCGGTAAGGTAGTCCATACTGGAGACGCACAGCATATTCTCACAGATCCAGAAATCGGCGAGTACTTCCTCGGTTCTCATTAATCGGTTAACGAGAAAGAACTCTCTGCACTGCTAGAGGGATGAAATGCAGAGAGTCTGCTAATCTGTGTCCATCTTCGACTTCTATAATTTCTACTAATTCATTGGATTCTGATACCTTTCGTGAAGAATCGATTGGGACGATATCGTCTTGGCTTCCATGAAGAATTATTGTGGGATGGTGGAGGTTAGGCCAGGACATCTCATCAGCTGATGTAATGAAATCCCAACCGAATTCTACCTCGTGTCCGAATCCATGATGGAAATACTGGCGAGAACCAGTATTTTCCCATTCAATCAAGCCCTGTTCACCAGCAATCGAACGAAAATTTCCTGCAAGCCCAAAAGCAGGTGCCAGCAAAACCAACCTCAGATTACGTTCAGCAAATCTTTCCGAAGCATTGGCAATAGCGAGCCCTCCGTAAGATGAGCCCATTACGATGTCAATATCTTCATTCTCAGCGATAGCCTTAGTGATGACTTCTGTTTGGTCTGCTATAGTCCAACCATTGTTACTCATCTCAGGGCATATTATCTCCCAACCAAGACTCTCTTTCATCCATGTCGGCTTAGATCCATTTGGACTGCCTTCTAAACCATGAGCAAAGAGAATTTTCATCACGACCAGCCCTTGAGAAATTTCAGTCAAATTCTAGACCCAGTAATTCTGCATTAGCAAGAGGACAACGAGTCATCACTGCGTACTCCATTACTCTGACGTGTACTTCAGCAACAACATGAACTACAGACTCAAACATATGTCCCGCGTGTACATTGTTGTCATCATCTGACCAACAACAGTGGATATGGGTGAAAGCATCTCCATTTTCTGTTCGTGCAATATTACCAGATAAACTGACCAGTTCTGATGGTGAATCCAATAATCTCCTCTTGTAAATTCCTTCTTCATTCATGTAACCATATTGATTTTCTCGTGTCCGGCCAATTCCGCTGGTAATGGCCGCCGCATCAAATCCAAGTTCATCAGCCAATTTCTTCAATGCTGCATGGATTTCTTCACCAGGGTCAATGCGAACTAAGATATCACTTCCAGAGCGCGTATGCTCCATGAAGGGGGGGTTGTGGAGCGGTGCTTGAACAAATCCCAAGGATGGTTTCCTGTGGGCTCCGGCAAACTGAAGAAATTCTTGCAGTGGAAGCGCTCAAGCCTGCATTTTGGCGACGTCTTGCGGTGAAAACTTCCAGTGGAAACAGGGGGGTCGAGTAAACCATCCGCTTTGTTCATAGACTACGGATTTTCACTTCTGTTGCCCGGCGGTGAAAACTATGACGATGGCAGCACATGATTCATCGGCAAGGTGGAGGACTTTCTTCACCGAAGCAAAAGAGTCTGAGATAGTTCTCCTACTGTCAAAGCAGTCTGAAAATGCTGTGCTTGACATTACCTTCCACGAGCTTCAGGCCTTCGATCCAGAGTTCGCAGAAGATGTCCTGAAGGACCCACGTAAAATAATCAACAATGGAAGAACCACTCTAACAGAAATTTGCCGTGAGCGTGGTGAAGATCTTGATTGTTTAATTCGAGTCGGTGAGCTTCCTAAGGATAGTCGACGAGATCTTAGAGATATGGGAAGCCGTGACATAGAGATGTTACGAAGCGCCGAAGTCATTTGTACAAAAATTAGTGAAATTAAACCTAGAATTCATCGAGCGGTCTTCCAATGTGAGAATTGTGGACACACAGTAGAGATGATTCAAGAAAATGAAAGGGAATTGAAAGAACCTCTGAAGTGTCCCGATGAAACAGGATGTGGTGAGTCAGCAGGACGCTCTGGCGGAACCCGCTTCAACCTCGTCATGAATGTCTCTCGAATGGTCAATAACCAATGGATTGAGGTCCAAGAAGTTCCTGAAAACGTGCCCAGCGGGGCTCAACCATCTCGAGGACAAGTACTGGTTGAGGGCGACTTGGTAAACAAACATCTTCCAGGCCAGAGAGTTGTAATCAATGTCATACCTGTTGTTCATTCTGAGGTAAAGAGGAACAAGAAAACCCCGATGTTTGACATCATCTATCACCTTGTGAGTTCTGAACACGAGAGTACACCATTCACTGAAATAAAAATATCCGACGAAGACCGCCAAGCAATAATCGACGTCGGTGCTAGACATGACTTGCTACAATTGATGCAACGCTCAATTGCACCTTCGGTTTACGCAACCGGAGTCGTACATTTCGTGAAGAGGAGTCTCGCTCTGCAATTATTTGGTGGAGTATCCCGAGTAAACAAAGATGCTACACGTTCTCGTGGAGATATCCATATTCTACTAATGGGAGACCCTGGTGTTGCGAAATCACAACTTCTCAATTACATGTCAAAACTCTCACCTCGAGGTATGTTTGCTACTGGTGGTGGTGTCTCCGGTGCTGGTCTTACAGCCGCAGCTGTGAGAGACGAATTTGGTGGGGGCGGAAGATTTGCTCTAGAAGCAGGAGTGTTGCCTCTTTCTGATAGAGGGATGGCTGCAATTGACGAGTTCGATAAGATCAGCCCGGAGGATAGAGCCACTATGCATCCTGCTATGGAACAACAGCGCTTGGATGTATCAAAAGGTGGTGTGAAGGCTACATTGAACACTCGCTGTGCAGTACTTGCAGCGGCCAACCCGAAAGAAGGCCGATTCACAAAGCGAGGAGCGAATGAGAGCGTAATGCACTCGTTTAACGAAACTGGTTTACCACCACCTCTTGCGTCAAGATTCGATATTATCTGGATGTTGCGCGATGAAGTAAGAGTTGATGATGATGAGAGAATAGCTAGACATATTCTAGAAGTCAGAACTCAGGGTGTTAGTGAGACGAAGTTGGATGAAGCCTTGGAGTTTGATCTAAAAGAAGCAGAGGAGGGTGAAATCTTTGGAACGGGAGTGGATGGTTCCGAACACTTAACCTTAGAATTCCTCAGAAAGTACATCGCCTATGCTAAGAGAAATATAAATCCAGACTTGAGTGACGATGCAAAGGCACTGATTCTAGAATACTACACAAACGAGAGACAATCATTTGGGCGAGATCAACAACAATACACAGAGGCAGATGTAATTCCGATTACCCCTCGAGCCTTGGAGGCCCTAATTCGCTTGACAGAGGCTCATGCTAGAATGCATCTCCGAGAAGTTGCCAGCGCGGATGATGCAAAAATGGCGCTAGCAATATTCAGACACTGGCGAGAAGAAGCCGGAATTGAAGACGAGTCAGAATTAGCATCCGGTGTATCAGTTAGTCAAAGAAATGCAGGCAATGCTGTGAGGTCGATAATCCGAGATTTGTGCAGCGATAAGGGCGTTGCAGAATTAACTGAGATTCTCAATCGCAGCGAAACGCGTGGTGTAAACGAATACCAAGTTGAGGAGGTACTTTCGAGAATGTTGCAAGGCGGAGAATTATTCGAGATATCACACGAGCGCTATTCCTTCGCCCGTTGAGCCTATGAGCGATGACTCTCCGCTGGATAATGTGAGCACAAGCGAGCCGCATGGAGAGGTTGCCAAAGCCTCTGAGTTAGATCCGTCTAGCCTAGGCTTCATGTGTGGTCTGGAAATTCATCAGCAATTGAATACTGGAAAATTGCATTCTAGGATGCCTAGTACTCTTTATGAAATGGGAATTGAAGAGATTCCCAGCGAATGGAAGCGTGAGGGAAGGAGGCTTAGAGCGGCTGAGGGAGAAGGTGGAAAAGTCGATGTCGCTGCTCGCTTTGAAGCACGTAGAAATCGTTCATTCGTATATGTTCAGTCTCCAAATTCCGGCTTAATCGAGTTGGATGAAGCACCCCCGTTAGCTCATGATGATTCGGCGGTCAAAGCCGCCTTAACAATCAGCGCGATGATGGACGCAAAGCCTGTACCATTTCTTCAAGCGATGAGAAAAACCGTGGTCGATGGCTCAAATACAAGCGGTTTTCAGCGTACTACCTTAGTCGCCACAGACGGAAAGATAACAACTCCCTCTGGAGATGTGGGTGTCGATGTTATTTGCCTAGAGGAGGACTCTGCTAGAAAACTCGATACAAAATCCACCGATTCTGGTGAGATTGTGATTTACACACTAGACAGGCTTGGAGTTCCGTTAGTAGAGATTGCAACTGCTCCTGAAGTTCAAACTCCTGAACATGCAAAGGAAACAGCTCTTGCTCTCGGCACCTTGCTTAGGGATACACGGATGGTTCGCCGTGGTCTTGGCTCAATCCGTCAAGACTTGAACGTCAGTATTGCCTGTGGAGACCGAGTCGAAATCAAAGGTTGTCAGGATTTGGATTGGATACCAAGAATCATCCGATTAGAGATGGCACGCCAATTACATATGTATCGCCTAGCAAATCAATTGAGAGACGAGGCCGGTCTCCCCCCACTTCCCTCTGACCGTAGAGACGATCAAATTCCTATTGAGAATCGAGTTGCTAAGGCTGTAGAGAATAGGATTCCAATGCAACTTCATGATGTCACCTCAATTTTCGATGATTGCACTTCAACAATGGTGGAGCGCGCCCTTGCCCAGGGCTCGCTAGTAAAGGCAACAATTCTACCTGGATTTGCAGGAAAGATAGGTACGAAAGAGATGGATGATGACGATTCTCAATTACCAAGGCTTGGAAGAGAATTAGCAAGCGCGGCAAAATTAGCAGGTGTCGCAGGTATCTTCCACTCGGATGAACTACCTGCCTATGGCATAGACCAGAATCTAGTAGATTTAGTCCAATCAAATCTAGAGATAAATGAAAACGATGCTTTCGTACTATGCGTTGCTCCAGAATGGCAAGCGGACTTAGCACTAGAATCAGTCATCAAAAGGGCCCGTCAATCCTACCATCGAATTCCTCAGGAAGTTCGAAACGTGGTAATTCGTAAGGGGGCGCCAGAAGACGGAACAACAACTGCAATGAGACCGCTTCCTGGTGGCGCTCGAATGTATCCTGAAACCGATATCCCAGTAGTCAATCTCGATGAGTCGCGATGGTCTTCGATAAAGGCCGACCTTCCACTTAATCGGGCTCAAAGAATAGAACGTCTTAGCTCATACAATATCTCAGATAATCAAGTCGAGGCATTGATTGGTGCCGAATTAGATGACACCTTGTTAATCGCCGTCGAAGGTGAACCTAGCGGAACTCCAGGGATCCCCGCTAAAGCGATGGCATCAGCCCTTCTAGACAACACCCGTCAAGATATTACTGAGGGAACAAAATACTCAGCAGAAACTCTCCCAATGCCAATCCTCACACTTGCAATTCACGCCTGTGAAGAAGGCGTCATCACTCGTGAAGGACTGGTGCCAATGGCGCGTAGTCTACTGAAAGAAGGACCTAAACCTACAGAAGCGGAATTTCCAGATCGCCTCAAATGGTTCAGTGAAAAAGCAGAGTCAGACGGCTACACACCCGCTGACTCATCTGCGGTGGAAGACGCTGTCGACGAAATTTTGGCGGACCGTGCT
>CALEIW010000049.1 GCA_937876055.1 uncultured euryarchaeote | reverse complement strand
TCTGAATCCTCCTTCTGTGAATTTCATGATGTTTCCTTTGTGAACAAGAGTTACCGAATCCTTGTCATTATCGATTGCGTATCTGATTGCTGCCCTTACGATTCTAGCTGTACCTTCGACGCTAATCGGTTTGATTCCGATTCCAGAGGTTTCAGGGAATCGAATCTTTTCTACACCCATTTCTTTTTGTAGGAATTGAATCACTTTTGCGACTTCCTCACTACCTGATTCCCACTCTATTCCAGCGTAGACATCTTCGCTATTTTCTCTGAAAATAATCATGTCTACTGCGCCAGGGTCTCGTACGGGACTGGGTGTACCTGCGTACCAGCGAACCGGACGAACGCAGGCGAACAAATCCAGTTGTTGTCGCAGTGCGACATTGAGGCTTCGGATTCCTCCGCCCACAGGAGTTGTAAGAGGCCCTTTGATAGATACTAGACCATTCTTCATTGAGTCAAGTGTCTCATCTGGCAACCATTCACCAGTGGCGTTGAATGCCTTCTCTCCAGCTAACACTTCGGACCAGTGTATTTGGCGAGATCCTGAGTATGCCTTGTGGACTGCTGCATCGACTACATCAATCATTACAGGAGTAATGTCAACTCCAATTCCATCTCCCTCGATGTAATGGATTATTGGTTGATCGGGTACGCTCAAACGGCCTTCTTCCATTGTAATTGCACTGCCCTCAGCCATGTCACTCAGTGGCGCCACCCGCCTCCGCCTCAAGAAGCCAACCCTCAAGACGGACGCGATAGAGGAGGGGGCATGAAGAGCGTAGTTCGATGGACTGAGGGTTATTCCATGGAGGCTGAAACTGAGTCTGGGAAGTTGACTTCGATCTACAGCGACGTAGCACCCAGTCCGATGGAAATGGTGCTTCAGGCTCATGCCGCTTGTTCCCTAATTGACCTTAGAGTCGGTCTCAAAGACAGAATGGAAAACGTTCGAGCAATGTGGGTAGATGTTGAGGGAGTGAGAGCTGATGAGTCTCCACGTGTTTTTACTTCAGTGAAGATGCACTATGTCGTTGAGGGGGACGTTCCAGAGAAATTAGTTCGAAGGATTATTTCTCTTTCCCATGAGAAGGATTGCTCGGTTGGAATTATGATTTCGAGGTCCGGGGCAAGTGTGGATTGGACACTTGATTTACGTTCGTAACTTGTAATTTTACACGCCCCGGCGGTTTCTGGATTAGGGAAATCTTGAGCGAAATTTGCTAGGGAATAAGACGTATTTTCCGATTCCATTAAAGTCCGTCTTCGGGCACAGCCAAATCCTTCGCGCGTGCGAAGGAGAGAATTGAGCCGGGGAATTGATTCGGAAGTGGTTGTGATGCAGACGAGAACAGACGATGAGGTAGTCGCCGAAGAAGGCGAAGCCGAGAAGGGATTAGTGATTGAACGCCGTTTTACTACAGCAGGTGCTGACCCCTTCGATGCCTTTGATTGGATTGAGATGAGTGTGGAGATCCGAAACCCCGACGGGAGTCTCGCTGATGAAATTCATGGAGTTCAACTGCCTTCAGGCTTTGCTGGTGTTCCAGGAAAAGTCTGTGCTCAGAAGTATCTGAGGAAAGCGGGTGTTCCTGCTGTTCTGCGCAAGGTGGCGGAGGACGGGGTCCCAGGATGGCTACAACGTAGCGAGCCTGATCATGAGAAGCTTCAGACCCTCGCTCCAGAGGACAGGTTTGTCGGTGAGACGGATGGTCGGGAATTGTTCCGCCGCCTTGCAGGCACCTGGACCTACTGGGGTTGGAATCACGGCTACTTTGCCAGCGAAACCGATGCTCGTGCCTTCTACGATGAGATGGCTTACCTAATTGCAAGCCAGAGATCTGCGCCAAATAGCCCGCAGTGGTTCAATACTGGTTTGAACTGGGCTTATGGAATAACAGGTCCAGCTCAAGGACACCACTACGTAGATGCAGTCACTGGTGAATTGAAACTTTCAGAAGATGCCTACACACACCCTCAACCTCATGCTTGCTTCATTCAATCAGTAGGCGATTCCTTAGTTGGAGGAACTGAATCGATTATGGGGCTCTGGAATAGAGAGGCTCTATTATTCAAGTATGGATCTGGAACCGGTTCAAACTTCTCCCAAATAAGAGGTGCAGGAGAGCCACTATCTGGTGGAGGTACTTCCAGTGGTCTTCTGTCCTTCCTAAAGATTGGAGATAGGGCGGCCGGAGCTATCAAGTCAGGCGGCACAACACGTCGTGCAGCAAAGATGGTTACTCTAGATCTTGATCATCCGGATATTGAAGAATACATTGATTGGAAGTTAACAGAAGAGGAGAAGGTGTCGGCTCTAGTAATTGGTTCAAGTCTTTTGCAGAAACATTCAGATGCTATTTTATCGGCTATATGGAGTCATGATGAAGATGATTCTAAGACTGACCCAGCAGTTAATGGCGCTCTCAAAATGGCAATGATAAAAGCGGTACGTGATAGTGTACCTCAGCCACATATCAAGAGAATTCTTGACCTTGCAAATCAAGGATGGAAGAGTTTAACATTCGAACAAATGGATACTGATTGGCAAGGAGAGGGTTATGCGACTGTATCCGGTCAAAACTCGAACAATTCGGTACGAGTCCCTAATTCATTCATGAAATCCCTTCGTGAAGATGGGGATTGGAATCTTTACCACCGAACCGAACTAAAGAAGGCTGGCGAGGAGGGTAGAGAGCCCGAGCCTTGCAAAACAATGCCGGCTACTGAATTGTGGGACAAAGTAGCATACACTGCTTGGGCTTGTGCAGATCCTGGAGTTCAATTTGATACAACAATCAACGAATGGCACACTTGTCCAGAGGGCGGCCGAATTAACGGTTCAAACCCTTGCAGTGAATACATGTTCCTTGACGATACCGCTTGTAATCTCGCTAGCATCAATCTGCTACATTACTATGACAAGGCGACTCAAACCTTTGATGTTGAGGACTTCCGACATTCGGTTCGATTGTGGACTGCAACCTTAGAAATAAGTGTTCTAATGGCGCAATTCCCTTCGGCTGAAATCGCCCGTCAGTCCTACGAATACCGAACTCTTGGTCTCGGTTACTGCAACATCGGTTCACTTCTGATGCACATGGGGATTCCTTACGACGACGAAAGAGGCTACGCGATTTGCGGCGCTGTTACGTCGATTATGTGTGGAGAGTCGTACGCAACCAGCGCCGAGATGGCTTCAGTTCTAGGACCATTCCCGAACTATTCAGAGAATGCAGAACATATGTTGCGTGTAATGAAGAATCACCGCCTTGCAGCATACGATGCTCCGGCAGACGAATACGATGGTTTGTCTGTATTACCAATGGGAATTAATGCAAAGAAGTGTCCAAAGGATCTTCTTGATGCAGCTAGAGAATCATGGGACCGCGCCATAAGAGAAGGTGAAGAGCATGGTTACAGAAATGCACAGACTACGGTTATCGCTCCTACAGGAACTATTGGATTAGTAATGAATGCTGACACCACCGGAGTAGAACCACAATTCTCACTAGTTCAGTACAAACAACTAGCTGGCGGGGGCTCTCTAAGAATCATCAACCACGGAGTACCAAACGCTCTACGACGATTGGGGTACTCAGAAAAGGAAACGCAAGCAATTCAAGAGTACATTATGGGAACTGCTTCACTAGGCAACTGCCCTACTGTATCTTCTAAGGTATTGAAAGCCGCTGGCTTCAATGCAAAGATGGTGAAGAAAGTAGAGTCGAGCTTCCCAGATGTTTTCGATATACGCTCTGCATTTGCGCCTTCTATCCTCGGAGAAGATTTCTGTACAGAAACTCTAGGGATTTCAAAAGAACAATTTGAGGATCCGTTCTTTGACACACTCGGCCACCTTGGATTCTCTAATGATGAAATTGATCAAGCCAATGATCACGTCTTTGGATATGGTACAATTGAGGGTGCACCTGGACTAAAGGATGAGCACTTGGCTGTGTTCGATTGTGCAACTCCTTGTGGTAAGTATGGAAAGAGATCGATCGATTGGAAGGCTCACGTATTGATGATGGCAGCCGCTCAGCCATTCATTTCTGGAGCAATTTCGAAAACAATCAACATGCCAGCTGATGCCTCTATTGAGGATATTAGAGAGGCCTATGACCTAAGTTATGATACCATGATTAAGGCATGTGCGATTTATCGAGATGGAAGTAAACTCAGTCAGCCACTGATGAATCAGTTAGTTGATGCCACATCTCTAGATGAGGAAGAAGAAGATGAGGCGGTTACTGTTGTTCAC